>DASXJI010000041.1:0-11079 GCA_036497495.1 Mycobacterium sp. | reverse complement strand
CCGGAATCACCAGCAGGGTCACCGCCGCGGCGGTTGCCGCGGTCGCTGCGGCCAGCGGCAGCAGCGGTACCTGCACCGGTCGCCACTTTCGGACCGGCTGCTCGATCGCCCACCACGACACCACCGAGACCGCCAGCGTGGCGGCGCACCGGACAGCGAACAACGAGAGGCCGTGCCATCCGGTTCGCTGACCGTTGAGCACCAGAAAGACCGGCCAATGCCACAGGTAGACGCCGTAGGAGATGCTGCCCAGCCAGGCCAACGGACCCCAGGCCAGCACGGTGGCGACTGGCCCGCGCTGATCCAATGCCACCGGGGCGATCACAAACACCGCCGCGACGGCGACCACGATCAGCAGGCCGCTGCGGAATTCGCGGGCGCTGCCGGTGGCGTAGTGAACGGCCACCCCCAACACCACCAGGCCGACCACCGGAAGCCCCCGGGCGACCCACCTGCCCCACCGCGAACGAATCAGCGACCATCCGCGATTCAGCGACTCCCAATCGCCGACCAGCAACGCCGACGCCGCGGCGCCCACCAGCAGCGCCTGGGCCCGGGTGTCGGTCCCGAAGTAGACCCGATCGCGCGTCGCATCGGAGGCGAGCAGGATAGCGGCCGCGGCCGAGCCCAGCGCTCCCAGCATGGCCAGCAGGAACACCGTCAAGCGGACGCCGCCGAGGGTGGCCCGTTTGTCCTGACGACGGGCTCGCGCGGCCAGAACCACAGCCACCGCGACAAGCACCAACGGCCAGACGATGTAGTACTGCTCCTCCACGCCGAGTGACCAGGCGTGCTGCAGCGGCGATGGCGGCGCACCCTGGGCGAAGTAACCGGTCTTGTCGGCGACGAACATCCAGTTCGCCACCCAGAAGAAGGCGGCGACGGCGTCGTCGCGCAAGCCCACGATCGCTTCGGGTGAGAACAACTGACGCCCGATGGCCACGGACAGCACCATCAACACCAGCGCCGGCAGCAACCTACGAGCCCGGCGAATCCAGAAGTTCGCCAGGTCGATACGACCGCTGCGCCCCAGCTCGTCCAACAGCAGCGAGGTGATCAGGAAACCACTCAGCACGAAAAACACGTCGACGCCGAGGAACCCGCCCGCCATACCGGGGATGCCGCCGTGGTCGGCCAGCACCAGCGCGACCGCCACCGCGCGCACGCCATCCAGGGCACGAATGCCCGGACGGCGCTCTGGACGATCAGAGTCGTCGCGCCCCCTGCGGGCGGGCAACCGCCTCGCCGGCGGCGCGGCGACCCATCGGGGCTTCCCAGCAGAATGAACCGGCACGGGGTACGCCCCGGCCGGTTCCATGTTCACCTCTCCAGCACGCCGACCGGTTTCCTGGTCGGTGGCCTTGTTGCCGCCGATACTCGGGTGCCCCTCCCTGCTGATGCAGGCGTCAGTTTAGGTGCGGGCAGACCGCATCAGCGGCAGACACGACGCGACGGCAACCGAATAATCACATGACCTGTAGCAGGTTGATGCACAAAGCAATTCGACTTAAAATCGTGCGCGTTCTCTTGCGGCAGTGCTCCCTCGACCGGGGATCCGCGACCGTTGTCCGTTTGTAGATAAATGGGCCCACCCGCCCACATCGGTCCAGTCTCGCCTCTGATCCCGTTGCGCGTCATTTCTTGCCTGGCTGGTGGGCTTCTGCCTCGTCGGCGGCAAATGACACTGAAATGTCACTGAGTTGAGCGCAAATCATCGTCAGCCCGGGAATGGATCGATGTCCGGGTGGGGCCAACATCACTCTGCGAAAGGTGGGAAAGATCAGACCGTCGACCTCGCGGTGGCGGCAGGTGAAGTGCGCGGCCTTCAGCGGAATCGGCAGCAGCCGCGCGAGCACTCGTGCTTCGGTGAACACGTCGGGTAGGTAGTCGTGGCGACGAATCAGCCCGCGATCGTCGATGTAGAAGGTCTCGTAGTGGCAGTGCGAGTCAAATCCAGGCGGGTATTCGACCTCGAGCCGACGCCAAATCTCGTTGTCGCCTCGCCAGTCCTGGCCGCGCCGCACATGAAATCCTGGCTGCGTCAGGCGGTAGGGATGTGACATGTAATTGGACATTGCGTACCCGACGAAATAGGCCGAATCAATAACGTCCCACCGTTGGATGCGTCGGAAGGCGCCGAAGCCTTGAAACCCGCGGCGGGCTAGTGTGCGACGTTCGATTACCTTGTCGTCGGATTCCACCCGCACCTCGTCGTGGGAGAAGACGCACGTAAGCGCGGCGGCTGGAAAGCCATCCATCACATTGCGAAGGCCGTGAATATCCACCTTCTGGTGGTAGTGGTAGTCCTCAAGTGGCCGACCCGGGAACTTCCACGTCGGCAATAAACCACGGACTTGTACGTGTGAGCTCACCGTTTGAGCGTTGGCCCACCGCGCGACCCCGCCGTGGGCCTCCACCACCTCCGACAGCAAAGCAGCCCCTCGAGTCGCGGCGAGATCTGAGCGTCGTGTCAACCCCGGCCCGTCGGCGTCGTGCGCGGCGCGTGCAACCGCGAATTCGTCGCGGGCAGCGTGGACGTCGGTTCCAACGTGGCTGATCTTCATTGATTGATCCTTTCTCCCTGGGCTCCCCCGGGCGCGGAGTCTTCAGTAGGTTGACGAAGCCAACGCGCCAGTTTCGACACAGGAGGGTAAGAATTCGTCGAAGAAGATCGGAGGTCGTCGTGAAGTACATGATCTTGCTTCAGAGCAATCCGCAGTTCCTCGAGCGCTGGGAGGCGCTGCCCAAGGAGCAGCGTGACCGCTTCGGCCGCGACCACCTCGCGCTTAGCGCCGAGCTCGCCGACACCGGCGAGCTGGTGGCGGTCGAAGCTCTCGCCGACCCCGCCCTCGCTAAGCGGGTGACCGTCGCCGGCGAGCAGACGATGATCAGCGACGGGCCGTTCGCCGAGGCGAAGGAACACCTGGCCGGCTTCCTGCTCATCGACTGCGAAAGCGAGGATCGTGCCTTGGCGATCGCTGCGCGCGTGCCTGACGCTGTCTGGGGTCTCGTGGAGGTCCGGCGGGTGCTCGATTTGAGTGAGTGGGACATGTGAGCGCCTCCGAGCCGGCCGTCGCGAACCTGCTGCACGAGCTCGCTCCACGCGTCCTTGGTGTGCTCGTGCGCCGTAACGGCAACTTCGACGACTGCGAGGACGCCGTCCAGGAGGCGCTGCTCGCGGCAATGGTCAGCTGGCCGGTCGACGACGTACCGACCAACCCGACCGGCTGGCTGATCACGACCGCGTCGCGGCGGCTAGTCGAGACTTGGCGCAAGGAGTCCGCGCGGCGGCGTCGTGAAGACGCGTATGCGCTCGAGCCTGTGTCGCCTCCGGGCACCGCATCGGCGGTTGACGACACCTTGGCGCTGGTGTTCTTGTGCTGTCACCCCGAGCTGTCCGCGCCGTCGCAGATTGCACTGACGCTGCGCGCGCTCGGCGGCCTGACCACCGCCGAGATCGCGTGTGCTCTGCTCCTGCCGGAGGCGACGATTGGGCAGCGCATTAGTCGGGCGAAGGCGCGAATCCGCGACACGGGTGCACAGTTTCGGATGCCAACCGCGCGCGAGCGCGACGAGCGGCTGCCCGCGGTGCTGCACGTGCTGTACCTGATCTTCAACGAGGGCTACACCGCAACGTCGGGCGAGGTCCTCAACCGCGTAGAGCTGACCTCTGAAGCGATCAGGTTGACCCGGCAGCTGCGCGAGAGCCTGCCCGACGAGGGCGAGGTGGCTGGGTTGCTCGCGCTGATGCTACTGACGGACGCTCGGCACGGCGCCCGCACCGGCCCGGACGGCGCGCTGATCCCGCTCGCGGAGCAGGACCGCCGCCGGTGGGACCGGGCCGCCATCGCCGAAGGCGTCGCGATCATCGAGGCGACGCTCCCGATCGCCAAGCCCGGGCCCTACCAGCTGCAGGCGGCGATCGCCGCCGTGCACGACGAGGCCGCCGACGTCGACGCGACCGACTGGCCGCAGATCCTCGCGTTGTACGACGTTCTCACCGCCATCGCGCCTGGGCCGATAGTCGCGCTCAACCGGACGGTCGCCGTCGCGATGGTGCGTGGGCCCGCCGCGGCACTTGCCGAACTGAACGACGCTGCGGCGGACCCCGCCCTCAGCGGACATCACCGCGTCGACGCGGTGCGGGCGCATTTACTCGATGAGCTCGGCGACCGAGACGCCGCTCGCGAGCACTACCTGCGCGCGGTCCAGCGCACCCGCAGCCTGCCCGAGCAGCGCTACCTCCTGGCGCGCGCAACGCGCTCATCCACCGCGAGCTCGGGTGGATCGAATCCGCCCACCACGCCGGCCCCCAGCGGCTAGACAAGATGATCGCGGTGTCGCGCCCACGCCTGCCGTTCCGGATGACAAAGCCACAACAGGCCCATCTCGCGCAATACTCGAATTTACCCACGCGAGGTCGATCAATTCCTGTCCCGTTAATAGGCACGCGCCCCGTGCATTGCCTGTCGCAGGCAGGCATCATGCTCCGCCTGCGCGGTCTCGCCGACGTGGTTGCCGACGAAGAGTGACTTCAGAAGGATTTAAGACATGGTCGTTCGTCGAGTGGTGCCGGATCTC
This sequence comes from Mycobacterium sp., assembly GCA_036497495.1. Taxonomy (GTDB): domain Bacteria; phylum Actinomycetota; class Actinomycetes; order Mycobacteriales; family Mycobacteriaceae; genus Mycobacterium. The sequence goes on along the minus strand of DASXJI010000041.1, from coordinate 6,498 downwards.
GGCTCCCAGTCACTTGAGACAGCCAAGAGCTTCTACGGCGACGTGCTGGGACTGCACACCGTCATGGATCATGGCTGGATTGCCATCCTGGCCGATCCTGAGAAGCCAAGTGCGCAGCTGAGCCTCATGACTCACGACGCTACCGCCGCCGTCAATCCGGACGTCTCGATCGAGGTAGACGATGTCGACGCCTGCCACGCTGCTGCGATCCGAGTAGGCGCCGAGATCGTCCACCCTTTAACCGATGAGCCGTGGGGCGTGCGCCGCTTCTTCATCCGCGACCCCGATGGGCATGTGATCAACGTGCTCACTCACACCGAGCCTTAGTCCCGAATCTAGAGAAACGAGAGTGATCGGATGTCGTCTTGTTTGGGCGGGCGCCGTCCCATTTCTTGTCTCACACCGCCTGTCTCATATAACTACTCAGCTGAAGGGGCGCATGCCGCCTCGGCGTCGGCGCCGAGCCCCAGTTCGTCGAGCACCTCTGCCGTATGGGCGCCTAGCTGCGGAGCCGGACCGGCGACTCGCCCCGCCGTTCGGGAAAACCAGGTCGGCACACCGGGAAAGCGCAGCGGCCCGTGCGGGGTATGCAGCGTCTCGAAGAAGCCGATCTCATTCAGATGGGGATTGTCGAACAGCTCGGCCGGCGTCTGCAGCGGGGCCGCGGGTATCTCCAGTTGGCGAAACAGCGCCAACCACTCGCCGGTCGTTCGCTCCTTGAGCGTCTCGGCGACCAAGCCGTACACCGTATCGATCTGGCGTGCCCGCCGCTCGAGTGTGGAATACAGATCGCTCGCCCACGGAGGTTGAACGGCGTTGATGAAGCCGACCAGTGACTGTCGTTGTAGATCAACGCGGCGATGTAGCCGTCGTTGGTGCGGTACGGCTTGCGGTTCGGCGCGACTGCCGCGCGGCAACTCCGACCGCGAGGCGAGGGACGCTAGACGGGACCCTGGGCGGCTGCCGCTTCGGCACCCGATAAGGATTCCAAAGCTTTGTCGGCCCTAGAACCCGGCGAAATCGATGATGCCGCGTATGTTGCGTCCTTCCCGCAGGTCCGCAAACGCCTCGTTGATCTGGTCGAGCTCGTAGTGCCGAGTGACCAGCTCGTCGAGTTTCAATGCACCCGCCTGATACATCGACAACAGCAACGGCACGCTGGTGCGCGGATTCATCCCGCCGTAGAGCGCTCCCTTGAGTTGCTTGGCCGACAGCACCATCTCCTGCAGGATCAGCGGAACCACGGGCTCGGTATAGGGGGTGATGCCGGTGACCACGCAGGTCCCGCCTTTGCGAAGCAGCCTCATTGCCAACGGGATCAACTCCACGTGCACAACGCCGGCGGTCACGACGACGCGGTCGGCCATCACGCCGGCGGTGATGTCGGCCACCAGCGGTATCGCCTCCTCGGCGGAGACGGCGCTGTGCGTGGCGCCGAAGATCTTGGCCGAATCCCGCTTGGATTCAATGGGGTCCACTGCAACGACATAGGTCGCGCCGGCTGCACGCGCCCCTTGCAGGGCATTCATCCCGACACCACCGGTACCGATGACGACGACGGTGTCACCGGGCTCGGTGCCCGCCGAAACCGTTGCGGAGCCCCAGCCGGTGCTGACGCCGCACGATACGAGCGAAGCGGCATGGAAAGGGATCGTGTCGTCGATCTTGATGACGGACCTGTCCGTTAGGACAGCATATTCGGCGAATGTGCCGAGTTGACCGTAAGCCATCAGGTTTTCGTCGCCGAGATGCCGGCGACAGGTTCCGTCGGTAGGCATCTCCCTCGAGAACAAACTTGCGCCGGCGTCGCAGATGTAGCTCTGACCGTTCACACAAAACCGGCAACTGCCGCACGCGGGAATGAAAGACATCGCTACGTGGTCCCCCGGCTGCACCGTCGTCACGCCCGGCCCGATTTCCTCGACGACACCAGCGCCCTCGTGACCACCGAGCATCGGGAACCAGTCCGGCTCCGGGATACCGGTTGAGGCCCGCACCTCGGGAGTCGGCAATACGTCGCCGGTAACAAGGTGGTCATCGGAGTGGCAGATGCCGGCAACGGCCATCCGTACCAGGACTTCACCGGCATGCGGCGGATCGAGATCAACCTCGCGGATCTCCCAGTCCTCGCCAACCCCGCGCAGCACAGCGGCACGACACTTCATAGCGATCTCCCTTGATGGCTGCGCGGCTATTCGGGCGCGTATCCCAACGTGCTCTTGACCTCTAGATACTCGTGGAAGCCGAACTCACTCCACTCTCGACCGTTGCCGCTGCGCTTGTAACCGCCGAACGCCGCGTTCATGTCGAAGGCATGGTTGATCGTCACCCAGCCGGCCCGGATCTTGCGGGCCACCTCTCGGGCCTTGTCGAGGTCGGCTCCCGAGACGAACCCGGCCAGCCCGTAGTCGGTGTCGTTGGCGATCTGGACGGCCTGGTCGAGGTCGTCATACCCGAGGATGCACAGCACCGGCCCGAAAATCTCCTGACGTGCGACCGTCATGTCGTTGGTGACGTTGGCGAAGACGGTCGGCTTGACGTAGTAACCCTTGTCCAGGCCGGTCGGCCGGCCCGGGCCGCCCGCGATGACGGTCGCACCCTCGTCGATGCCCTGCTGGATCAGGTGCTGGATCTTGTCGAACTGCGTCTTCGACACCACCGGCCCGATCGCGCTCTCGTCATCGGGATCGCCGACCTTCACCCCCTCGGCGACCGCGCGCGCGATCGTGATGGCTTCGCCCATCCGGGAATTCGGGACCAGCATGCGCGACGGCGCGTTACAGCTCTGCCCCGCGTTCGGCATCATGTTGGCCACGCCGGCGCGAACGCCATCCGCGAAACCCGCGTCATCGAGAACGATGTTGGGGCTCTTGCCGCCCAACTCCTGGGTCACCCGCTTCACCGTCGGGGCGGCAAGCCTGGCTACCTCGACGCCGGCGCGGGTGGATCCGGTGAACGACACCATATCGATGTCGGGATGGCTGGCCAGCGCGACGCCCACGCCTGGGCCGTCGCCGTTGACCAGGTTGTACACCCCGGCCGGAACACCCGCGGCATCAAGGATCTCGGTGAATATGTAGGCCGAAAACGGCGCGATCTCAGATGGTTTCAGGATCATCGTGCAACCCGTTGCCAACGCCGGGTAAACCTTGACCGCGATCTGGTTGAGTGGCCAGTTCCACGGTGTGATCAGCCCGCAGACGCCGATCGGTTCCTTGGCGACCAACGTTGCCCCGCGCTGTTCTTCGAATGCGAAGTTCTTCAGCACGTCGATCGCCGTCACCAGATGACCGAGTCCGAGCTGCATCTGCGGGCCGGCGGCCAGTGATGGCGGCGCGCCGATCTCCTCGGTGACGGCGTCGGCCAGATCGGCTGCCCGCTTCTGGTATTCGGCGAGAATGGACTCCATCAGGTCTAGACGCTGTTCGCGGCTGCTCTGTGACCAGCTCGTAAAGGCGCGCCGGGCCGCCTTGACCGCCGCGTCGACGTCATCGGCCGAGCCCAGCGAGATCTTTCCGGCGACCTGCTCGGTCGCCGGGTTGTCGACGTCAGAAGTGTTGGGCCGCAGCGGCTCGACCCACTTGCCGTCGATGTAGAAGTTCAGGTACTCGCGCATCAGATCATCCTTTTCTTACTGAGTGCCTTCGGCATACCAGGTGCGGAATTCGTCGTACTTGGGCATCTCCTCGGAATTGGCCTTCGGATCGATGCAGACGTGGACGACGGCGGTCTTGCCGCTCGCGTAGGACCGCTGGATCGCCGGACCGATCTCGTCCTCTTTTTCGACGTATTCGCCGTGGCAGCCGAAGCCCTCGGCGATCTTGTCGAAGCGCACATCCTTGCTCCAGTGCACGCCGGGCTGCGGCGACGGCTGCTCGAAGGTGCGCTTGTAGACACCCACCTCGAGGCCCCACTGGTGGTCGACACCCACCACGCACACCAGCGGAAGCTTCTGGCGTGCAGCAGTTTCCAGCTCCGCGATGTGGAAAAGGAACGCCGAATCGCTGGTGAGCAGCATCACCGGACGCTTACCGCCCTCGGCGACCGATGCCCCGACCGCGTACGGCAACCCGGTGCCGAGGTGACCGAAGTTCTGGTTCCAGATGACGTCGCGCGGTTTGGCCTGTGAGTAGGTCCAACCGAAGATGACGGTCGCGCCGCCGTCGCGGACCATGATGCCGTCCTTCGGGAACGCTTTGGTGGCCTCGACGACGAACCGCGCCGGGTGCACCGGCGTCCGGCCGGTCGGCGCGTTCTCGGCGAGCTGCGCCAGCTCCGCCGCGTCCTCCTTGATCCACCGGTCGAGATCAACCGAAGCCTTTCTCGGATTGCCGCGCAGTGCTTCCACCAGCTGAGGCACCACACCGCGCAGGTCACCGACCAGCGGGATGTCAATGGGACGGTTGACGCCGATGGCCACCGGATCCTGTTCGACCAGAACCCATTTGCGCTTTACATCGTTCTCCGCCCAGTGGCGGGTCCGGCCGTAGTGGCTCGGTTCGCCGAGCTCCGTGCCGAGCGCGACGCACAGATCGGACTTCACCACCGCCTCGACGGCGGCCGGCGAGAATCCGTAGGCGAAGGTGCGGTCTTCGAGACCCTCGATGAACGACGTGCCGCCGGAGGTCTGGATCACCGGGCACTTCATCAGGTCGGCCAGCTGCCTGACCGCCGCACCGGTGCGCGATGTGTGAACCGCGTGTCCGACCAACAAGATCGGGCTTTGGGCCGCACGGATCAGTTTCGCCGCTTCAGCCACCTCGCGCTCACCCGCGGTCTGGTTGACGAGCCGGTACCGGTTGGGCGGCAGCGGATCCGGCACGTCGAGCTCTTCGAGGATGACTTGCGACGGGTACTCGATGTAGGCCGGGCCGGGTGTGCCGGACATGGACCGACGAATCGCCTCATGGATGATCTCATCGGTCTGGTCGGCGTACTCGATCGAGCTGCTGTACTTGACCGACGGCGTGAAAAGGCCCTCCTGCTGAACGAACTGGATGCGTCCGCGCCGGACTCGGCGCTCGGTGATGCGGGCGCGCTGGCCGCCGAGGAATATCACCGGCGAATTCTCCACCAGCGCACACATCATCGCGCCGGAGATATTGGCTACGCCGGGGCCGAGCGTGCCGATACACAGGCCTGGCTTACCCGTCATCCGCGACGCCGCCTCGGCCATGAATCCCGCGCTCAGCTCGTGATGCGGTGCGACCACCGACCACCCGCGGGCGTCGGCCTCGGCGAACATGTGCACAAAGTTCGGGTCAGGGATACCGAATAGCGTATTCACACCCTCTGCCTCGAACAGGTCGAGAATGCGTTTGTAAACCGGCACGGCCATATTCAGATCTCCTTTACTTCGCGAGCTGGGGATACCGCCCGCGTGCGGGGGAACGCGAAATTGGCCTCTGGCAGACTATTTCGGGCGATTTTGCTGGGGGTACCTTGCGGGGGACTGCTCGTGCCAATTTCGGCGAGCACTTCTGCGGTGTCGGCGCCCAGCTCTGGCGCCGGTCCCGCAACGCGACCCGGTGTCCGAGAGAACCAGGTCGGTACGCCCGGAAAGCGCACCGGTCCGTGCGGGGTCTCCACGGTTTCAAACATGCCGACGGCGTTGAGATGCGGATCGTCGAACAAGTCACCGGGCGTATTGAGCGGCGCGGCCGGTATCTCGAGTTCGCCGAACAGTGCTAGCCACTCCTGCGTCGTGCGCTGTTTCATCGTCTCGGCGACGAACCCGTACACGGTGTCGATCTGGTGTGCACGCTGCTCCAGCGTCGAATACAGCTCACTGGCCCACGGCGGCTGCACCGCGTTCATGAAAGCATTCCAGTGCTTGTCGTTGTAAATCAGTGCGGCGATGTGGCCATCACTGGTGGGGTACGGACGCCGGTTGGGCGCCACGGTACGTGGATACACCGCCGGCCCCAGCGGGGGGTCGAACAGGGCGCCGTTGGCATGTTCGACGAGCATGAACGAGGCCATGGTTTCGAACATGGCGACCTCGACTTCCTGCCCCTCCCCGGTACGCTCCCGGTGAAACAACGCCATGGTCGTCGCGTACAGCGCGGTCAGCCCGGCGACCTTGTCGGCCATGATGGTTCCGACGTAGTCCGCCTCGCCGGTCAGTTGCTGTTGTACCGCGGGCAGGCCGCATTCGGCCTGGATCGTGTCGTCATAGGCCGGCCGGTCGCGGTCGGGTCCGCGCCGTCCGTACCCGTAGCAATTGGTGTAGACGATCGCGGGGTTTATCGCGGCGACCTCCTCGTAGCCGAAGCCGAGCTTGGCGATCGCTTTGGCGCGCATCGAGTGGATAAATACATCGGCGGTCTCAACAAGCGCGCGCAGCGCCCGCGTCCCGGGGTCGGTTTGCAGGTCCAGCACGATGCCGCGCTTGCCGCGATTGACGTTGACGAACACTCCACTCATGCCCGGCGCCGGACCCACCGAGATGTAGCGGGTGTTATCGCCTTGCGGCGGTTCGACTTTGATCACATCGGC
>DASXJI010000040.1:0-5789 GCA_036497495.1 Mycobacterium sp. | reverse complement strand
AGCGGTGTTCGGCGTGGCTGGCTGCGGACCGAAGAACAACAGCACGGTTCCCTCGACCGGCTCGCCCACCTCGTCGACGCCGGCGACGTCCACGACCAGCACCGGCGCCCAATTCGACATCGGGAACACGATCAACTATGGATCATTGGGCACCACAACCACTCTCGATTGCGGCGACGGAAAGTCGCTGAACGTGGGCGGGTCCAACAACACGCTGACGGTAAAAGGCAGCTGCGGGACGGTGAGCATCGGCGGCGCCGACAACAAGATCACCATCGACAAGATCGACAAGCAACTCAGCGTTGTCGGGTTCAACAACACGATCAGCTATAAAGCGGGCGACCCCAAGGTCGACAACCTCGGCAGCGGGAACACCATCCACAAGGCCGGTTAGTCTTACGTAGCAATGCCATTCGATATCCTGATCAACGGCGGCGGTATCGCCGGACCAAGCCTTGCCTTCTGGCTCACCAGGCACGGCCATGCGGTCACGATCGCCGAACAGGCTGGTGAACTGCGCACCGGCGGGCAGGCCGTCGACTTCAGAGGCCCCGCGCTCACCGTGTTGGAGAAGATGGGCCTGCTCGAGCAGGTGAAGGCGGGCGCTACCCAAATGGGACCGCTGGTGCTGGTCGGCCGCCAGGGCAAGGAAGTCGGCCGCTTACCCGCCGAAGTCATCAGCGGCGAGGTGGAGATTCACTGGGGCGATTTCACTCGCATCCTGTACGAAGCCGTGCGCAACGACGTGAATTACCGCTTCGGCGTTCGTGTTACGGCCCTCGCCGACAACGGCCAAGGGGCCGACGTGACGTTCAGCGACGGGTCGACGGGTAGCTACGACCTGGTCGTCGGCGCGGATGGGCTGCACTCCGGTACGCGCCGGTTGGCGTTCGGCCCGGAAGAGCGGTACGTCACCCAACTGGGTCAGTGTTTCGGATTCTTCGACGTCGAAAACCGTCTGCGGTTTGACCATTGCGGCATGGCCTACATCGATGCCGGCCGAACGGCGGCCCTGCAGGGCATCGATCCTGACAAGCCGGCGCGGGCGAGCTTGTTCCTCAGCGACCCGCACGTCGCCTTCGACTATCGCGACACCGAAGGAAACAAGCGGCTGTTCGTCGAGAGGTACGCGGGGATGGGATGGGAAGTTCCTACGTTGCTCGACGGCCTCGCCGAAGCTCCGGAGGTGTACTTCGATTCGATCGCCCAAGTCCACCTGGATTCGTACGCGCGTGGACGGGTGTGCCTGACCGGCGATGCGGCCTGGTGCGCCTCGCCACGCTCGGGCATGGGCACGACCCTGGCGTTGGTCGGCTCTTACGTGCTGGCTCACGAAATGCAAGCGGCGGGTGAAGATTACGCCGCGGCTTTCGCCCGATGTCAGCGACTGCTCGCGCCATACGTCGCGCGGTGTCAGAAGCTCGCGATCGACGCCCTGAGAACCGAACGCGTCTCCTCGGGCCGGCTCGCCCCGCTACGCAACGTCGCCCTTCGGATGCTCCGCATTCCAGCCGTCAGCAAGCTGGTCGCCCGCCAGTCGCTGGCGGCGGCGCGTTCCTTCAGCCTGCCGAACTACTGAGCCGCCGCGCCGTGGCGGCCGGCACCGGCGGCGAAACGTCCGGCACCTTCCGTCGCTTCGGCGGCTACCCGGGAGATGCTGGCGAATTCGTAATCCAGCGCTTCGGTTTCGGGCATCCCCCACTGATGCAACGCCGACAGCCGATCCGATCGCATGCACTGTTGCGGCAGCGCGGCCAACTCGGCGGCCAGCTCTTCGGCGGCTGCACGCGCTTGCCCTTTGGGCACAACACGATTGGCCAGGCCGATCGCCAGCGCTTCGTTGGCGTCGACCGCACGACCGGTGAGGATGATGTCCATCGCCCGGCTCTGCCCGATCAGCCGGGGCAGCCTGATCGTGCCGCCGTCGATCAGCGGGACCCCCCACCGACGGCAGAACACCCCGAACACGGCGTCCTCCTCGGCGACTCGCAGATCGCACCACAATGCGAGCTCCAGACCGCCGGCGACCGCGTAGCCACTGACCGCGGCGATCACCGGTTTTGACAACACCATTCGAGTCGGGCCCATCGGTCCGGGGCCCGTCCGGTGCACCGCGTTGGCGTGCGGCGTGCCGAACGCTTTCAAATCCGCTCCGGCGCAGAATGTTCCGTGGTCGCCCCACAGCACGGCGACGGATGCGGTGTCGTCACGGTCGAATTCCTCGAAAGCCTCGAACAGTCCGGTAGCGGTGGGTCCGTTGACCGCATTGCGGGCCTCGGGCCGGTTGAGGATCACGGTGGTCACCGGGCCACGACGTTCTACGCGCACCGGATCGGTCATGTCGCCTCCACTAGTCGGATACCGTCGCGCCGCTGCAGCAGTTCAGCGGCGAAGTCGTTGTAGGCGGCGCGCAGCCGCGAGCCCGGCCAGTCCGCGGGCAGCAGTTCCTCCGGCAGCACCGGGTCAGTCAGCAGGTGGCGCACCATCGCCGCGGCCACCACGAAACCAGCCGGGACATCGGTCGCGTCCGACATGTTGGCGAGTAACCGGTGACCGGTGCGAGCCCAGGACGGCAGATCCCAGAGCAGGCCGGCCAACTCGGCGGGGTCGTCGTCGCGGGCCCGCATGATGCGCACCCGGGCGCGATCCTCGTCGGTCAGGTCGAACCCGAGGTTGTCCGGCCGCATCCACACGCCTTCACGAAGCTCACCGAACCGCTTGTGGTGCAGCGTCGTTCGCAAGGCCGCGCGGGTACGGGCATCGGTGCCGATGCTGGTGACGATAAGCGTGGTCCAGTAGCCGCGCCAAGGCCGCAGCTGGGGACGCATGGCGTCGTCCTGCCTGCGCTGGCGAGCGAGCAGTCGATCAGCGAGCCGGTAGCCGTCGGCGGACCGGACCAGGTCGCCGGCGCTGACCATCCGGGTCAACGCGACCCGCAACGTGGCCTCCTTGATGCCGAAGTCATCGGTGAGCCTGATCAATTCGGCCGCGCTGGCCCACGCCGGATGGGCGCCGAGCAGCACGCTCAGCACCACCGATCGGGCGGGCATGCGGGCCAGCGATTTAGACATGGCGTTACACCTGGGACGCGCGCCGGCCGTAGTCACCGAACGGCTCGTCGCGGTGCTTGACCGCCTCGCGGAAGCCGTGCTCCACGGCGTCGGCGACGAATGCGTGGCCCTCGGGCGTGTGCCGGGCGACACCGTCGAACACCGTGCTGACCATTCTGCTGGTGGCCACACCCTGTTGCAGCAGTGCGGAATTGAGCGCGAGTTTAACCATGATCAGCTGGTTGACCGGCACTGCGGCGATCCGTTCCACCAGGCGTTCGGTGCGCTCGTCGAGGTCTTTCGGATCCGGCGCCTCGACTGCCAGACCCCACTCGGCCGCTTGTGCGCCAGTGATGCAATCCCCGGTCAGCAGAAGACGTTTGGCGCGCTGATCGCCCAGCCGGTGCGCCCACATCCCGGCGGCCGGCACTCCCCAGACCCGGGTCGGCGGATAGCCGATCTTTGCGTCAGACGCGGCGATCACCTGGTCGGCGTGCAACGCGATATCGGTGCCGCCGGCCACGCAGTACCCATGGATCTTGACCACAGTGGGCTTGTCCGCGTGCAACAGGCTGGAAAAGCCACGCACGAAGCGACTCATCATCTGATAGTCGATCATCGGGTCCCACGGCTGATTCGGTAAATGGTTGACCGCCTGCGTTTTACCGTCCAGCGAGGTTCCGTGGTAGGCGCCGGTGCCGCCAGCCGAGCCGGTGCGATCGGCGTAGGCGCTCAGATCGAAACCCGCGCAAAAACCTTCACCACGGCCGGAGACCAGGATGACGTGCACATTGGGATCCAGATCTGCACGCTCCACCAAAGCCGAAAGCTCCAGCGGAGTGTCGGCGATGATCGCATTGCCCTTGTCGGGCCGGTTGAAGGTGATTCGCGCAACCCGATCGGTGACCTCATAGGTCATCGTCTTCAAGTTGTCGAAGTCGACCGGGCGGATCGCGTGTGTCATGAGCTCCGCTCCTCCCCGTCGCTCCGCTCCGGATCGTCGTCGGCGCGCGTCATCCTTTTACTAGAGCACGCTCGATGATAGGCGCGAGATCCAACCCGGCGGGCATGGTTCCAAAAGCGCCGCCCCACTGGCCCTCGAGCCGGGTGGCCAGGAACGCTTCGGCGACGGCCGGGTGTCCGTGCCGCACCAGCAGCGAGCCCTGCAGTGCCAGGCAGATGTCCTCGGCGACCTTGCGGGCCCGGTATTGAATCGACTCGAGGTCGCCGAGCTGCGGGCGCAGTTGCTCGACGTGGCGATCCAACCGGGCGTCCTGGCCAGTGCTCTTGGCCAGCTCATCGAACAGCACTTCAATGCATTCCGGTCGAGTTGCCATGGCGCGCAATGTATCCAGTGCGCTGACGTTGCCCGAGCCCTCCCAGATGCCCATCAGCGGCGCCTCACGGTACAGCCGTGGCATCCCGGATTCCTCGACATAGCCGTTGCCGCCCAGGCATTCCAGCGCTTCGCCGGCATGCGGCGTCGCGCGTTTGCATACCCAATACTTACTGGCGGCCAAGCCGATACGGCGCAGCAGCGTCTCGGTCTCATCCCCGCGCACCGCACTGTCGGTGGCACCGGCCATCCGCATCGCCACCATGGTGGCGGCCTCAGCCTCGACAGCGAGGTCGGCCAACACGTTGCGCATCAGCGGCTGATCGATCAGATAGGCGCCAAATGCCTTGCGGTGCTGAGCATGGTGAACGGCATGGGTGAGGCCTGTCCGCATGCTGGTTGCACTACCCAGCGTGCAGTCCAGCCGGGTGAGGTTGACCATCTCGATGATGGTCGGTACGCCGCGGCCCTCCTCGCCGACCAGCCACGCGGTGGCACCGTCGTATTCGACCTCGCTGGAAGCGTTGGCGTTGTTGCCGAGCTTGTCCTTGAGCCGCTGCAGCCGCATCGGGTTCCGGCTGCCGTCGGGAAGGATCCGCGGCAGGAAGAAGCAGGACAGCCCATGCGGAGCCTGTGCGAGCACCAGGAAGATGTCACACATCGGCGCGGACGTGAACCACTTGTGGCCAGTCAGGCGGTATGTGCCGTCGCCGTTGGGCGTCGCCTCGGTGGTACCGGCGCGCACGTCGGAGCCGCCCTGCTTTTCGGTCATCGACATTCCGGCGGTGAGCCCGACTTTGGTTGCGGGCAGCTTCAATTCCGGGTCGTATTCGCGGCTGGTCAGCAATGGCTCGTAAACTGCGGCGAGCTCCGGGTTGAACCGCAGCGCCGGAACGACGGCGTAGGTCATCGAGATCGGGCACATATGGCCGGGCTCGGCGGTCCAGACGCTGGTCTTGGCCGCGCGCACCACGTGCGCGCCCGGCCGGTCATCGGACCACGGCGCGGCGTGCAGTCCATGCTCGACCGCGACCCGCATCAGCTCGTGGTAGGCCGGGTCGTATTCGACCTCGTCGATGCGGTGACCGTAGCGGTCGTGGGTACGCAGGATGGGCCGGTTGCGTTGGGCCAGCTCGCCCCAGCGTTGGGCCTGCCGGGAGCCGGAAATCGTGCCGATCGCGGTCACGTCATCCAGGCCCCACTGCCCGCCTTCGCGGATCAGCGCCTCGACAAGGACCGGGGACGATGCCGGGTTGTGCTCCTCCAGAAGCGGGACCTGGTTGATGACGGCATGAGTGTCTGGCATGCCACCAATGTTACATTTCTTCTACAACCGCACAAGAGGTGTAATGCTCAGCGGGGATGCCCGTTGAAGAACTCCCAGAGCTTGGCGGTTGCGAAGT
>DASXJI010000039.1:0-17781 GCA_036497495.1 Mycobacterium sp. | reverse complement strand
GGGAGTGAAGCTCGACCCCGGGGTCGCCGATTCGGTTGCAGCGGCGATGAAGGACTGGGCGCTGGAGAAGGGCGCCACCCACTACGCCCACGTCTTCTACCCGATGACCGGCCTCACCGCTGAGAAGCACGACAGCTTCCTGGAGCCCGTTTCCGACGGGCAGACGCTGGCCGAGTTCGCCGGCAAGACACTGATCCAGGGTGAGCCCGACGCATCCAGCTTCCCGTCCGGCGGTCTGCGCAGCACCTTCGAAGCGCGCGGATACACCGGCTGGGACGTCACCAGCCCGGCCTACATCCTGGAAAACCCGAACGGCAACACGCTGTGCATCCCAACGGTGTTCGTCTCGATGACCGGCGAAGCGCTGGACTACAAGACGCCGTTGCTGCGTAGCCAGCAGGCCATGGGTAAGCACGCCGAGCGGGTCCTGAAGCTGTTCGGCCACAAGGACCTCAACCACGTGGTGTCCTTCTGCGGCCCTGAGCAGGAGTACTTCTTGGTCGATCGGCACTTCTTCTTGGCGCGACCGGACCTCATCAACGCGGGCCGCACCTTGTTCGGCACCAAGCCGCCGAAAGGCCAAGAGTTCGACGACCACTACTTCGGTGCGGTGCCCGAGCGTGTCCTGGGCTTCATGATGGACACCGAGCGCGAGTTGTTCAAACTCGGAATTCCCGCCAAGACCCGGCACAACGAGGTGGCTCCCGGCCAGTTCGAGCTCGCGCCGATGTTCGAGCGGGCCAACATCGCCTCCGACCACCAGCAGTTGACGATGACGATCTTCAAGACCATCGCCAAAAAGCATGGCATGGAATGCCTGTTCCACGAGAAGCCGTTTGCCGGCGTCAACGGATCGGGCAAGCACGTCAACTTCTCGATGGGCAACTCCGAGTTGGGCTCGCTGCTGGTTCCGGGTGACACCCCACACGAGAACGCTCAGTTCCTGGTCTTCTGCGCCGCGGTGATCCGGGCCGTGCATAAGTTCTCTGGGCTGCTCCGAGTTTCGGTCGCCTCAGCAACCAACGACCACCGGCTGGGTGCCAACGAGGCGCCGCCGGCGATCATCTCGATCTTCCTCGGGGAACAACTCGCCGACGTGTTCGAGCAGATCGCCAAGGGTGCCGCAACCTCGTCAAAAGGTAAGGGCACCATGATCATCGGGGTCGACACGCTGCCCCCGCTGCCGACCGACCCGGGTGACCGCAACCGCACCAGCCCGTTCGCGTTCACCGGCAACCGGTTCGAGTTCCGGGCGCCCGGCTCCGGGCAGACGGTGGCCGTCCCGCTGATCGTGCTCAACTCGATCATGGCGGACTCGTTGGATTTCATGGCCACCAGCTTGGAGAAGGCTGTCGAAGACGGCGAGGACTTCGACAAGGCGGTCCAGACCCTGCTCACCGAGGTCATCACCGAACACGGTGATGTGGTGTACAACGGCGACGGCTACTCGGAGAAGTGGCAGATCGAGGCGGCCGAGCGGGGCTTGCCGAATTTGAAGACCACGCTGGACGCCATTCCGGAGCTGGTCAAGCCGGAGGCGGTCGAACTCTTCGAGAAATATGGTGTGTTCAGCGAGCGGGAGTTGCACAGCCGCTACGAGGTCCAGTTGGAGCAGTACGCGTTGACCATCGCAGTCGAGGCGAAGCTATCGATGGAGATCGGCTCGACGATCATTCTGCCGGCCGCGATCCGCTACCAGACCGAGCTCGCGCAGAATGTCGCGGCCTTGAAGGCCGCCGGCGTGCAAGCAAGCACGCTGGCGCTGGAATCTGTGTCGGCGCCGATCGTCGATCTCGAGAAGGGTTTGGCCTCCTTGAAAGCGGCCTTGTCGGATCACTCGGCTGAGTTGGCGCTCGACGAGGCCGAGCACGCACAGCACGACCTGCTGCCGGCGATGGAAGCGATTCGAGCCGCCGCCGACGCACTCGAAGCCGTTGTCGCTGACGACCTGTGGCCGCTGCCCACCTATCAGGAGATGCTCTACGTCCTGTAGAGCAGGAGTCCTGTGCGACTCACCTGTAGGCTGCAAGCAACTACTTGCGCCCTGGTTGAGTCCGCAGCCGATGGCGTATGGCGAACGTTTCGTGGGACATCGGTCGACGGCAGTGCATGTCTCGGCGCGCTATTTCTGCGACAACGAAAGGGCGGTGCACCCATGCCCTTATGGCGGCACCGCGACGACGGTGGGCACGGGATAGCGACGAGCACCGCGAACCGTGAAGTCGCCGCGCAGATCGATGTCGAGGTCACTGCTCCTACGACGCTCGAATTCCAGGTCGCCGTCGCCCGCCAGCCGGGCCTCGAGATTCGCGAATCGCTCGCAATCACGTTCAACGGCAAGCAACTTCAGCCTCTTGAAATCATCGGACCGCATGAGACGCGCATTCATTCGATAGACGTCGGCGAAGGAGCAGTGAGCCTGTCGTACTCGGCGACGGTTTCCGGCGAAGCCGAACCCGCACCGGTCCGCGACATCGATCTGGTCACCTATCTGCGTCCGAGCCGCTACGCAGAATCCGACAAGTTCTTCGGATTCGCCGCGACTGAGTTCGGGCGATACGCCGACTCGGCGACGGTGCTCGAACGGGTCTCTTCGTGGGTGGGTACCCGCTTGGATTACGTTCCAGGATCCAGTGATCCGATCGACGGCGCCGCCGATACGCTGCTGGCGGGAGCGGGCGTGTGCCGCGACTACGCCCATTTGGTGATCGCCATGTTGCGGGCCCTGTACGTGCCGGCCCGCCTGGTGGCGGTGTACGCACCGGGGTGTGAACCGATGGACTTTCACGCGGTCGCCGAGGCGTTTGTCGAGGGCGAGTGGCGGGTCGTCGACGCGACATGCCTGGCTCCCCGGCAGTCGATGGTGCGCATCGCGACGGGCCGCGACGCCGCTGACACTGCCTTCCTGGATAACCACCACGGCGCGATCGTGTTGAACGCCATGATGATCACCGCCATCGTCGACGGTGAGTTGCCCATCGATACGCTCGATGAACTCGTGAGCTTGCGCTAGCAGAACTCAGTGCAGGCCGAGCCGCTCCCGAACCGTGTCGGCCAGGAACCGTTTCGTCGACACCGGGTGGAAGTTGAGGGCGGCGTCGGTCAGGGCTGTGCGGGAATCCGCACTCAGCTCGATATCGGCTGCGGCTACGTTGAATTCGAGCTGCTCGACACTGGATGCCCCGGGAATGGCAACGACGTTGGGCAGGCTGATCAGCCAGGCCAGCGCCACCTGCGCGGGCTTGGCGCCGACGTCCTTGGCAACGTCGCGCAACGTCTGCAGCAGTGGCTCGATCCGACGCAAGTTCTCGGTACCGAACAGCGAATTGACCGCGCGAACGCCGCCGGGTCGGTTGTCCACGCCGTATTTGCCGCCGAGAAGTCCTTGAGCCAGTGGGCTGTAGGCGATCACCACGCGGTTCTCCTGCTCGGCGAACGGGACGAGCCCCCTGAGCGGCTGCGGGTGGGCAAGTGAGAAATCCACCTGATTGCTGATGACCGGTCGCCCGAGTGCGGCATCGGCCCGCTTCCAACGAGACAGCGAGTAGTTCGATACGCCGGCGGCACCGATGGCGCCGCTGTCGAGCAGGTCGCGCATGCCCGGCATGATCACCGAATCGGGTACGACCGGGTTGGGTTGGTGAATCTGGTAGAGCGGGATGCGCTCGAGCTGCAGCCGCCGCGCGCTTGCGCGCTCGCGCTGTTTCACCACCGCCGGAAACGGCACGACCGGAAAGACCTTGCTGGCCACCACAACTTGATCACGCTCGTCGCCCAATGCCTCGCCGAGGATTCGCTCGCTCTTCCCGAGCCCGTACACCTCGGCGGTGTCGAAGAAGTTGACGTCCAAAGCGCGTGCGCGATGGACGATATCGCGGGCGGCGCCAGCGGCGTAACCCTCGCCGTAACCCCACTCGCGGGATCCGAACTGCCAAGTTCCCAACCCGATCCGGCTGACCTCGCCGATGCCCTCGATGTGGAGATACTTCATCTGGCTTACGGTACGGACCGAGACGGTCGCGCGCTCAGGTGATCGCGCCGTGCCGTTCGAGCACCTCCATCACCTGGCGGCTTTGGACCACGTCTTCGCGTTCGCACAGCCGCCGCATCTCGTTGACCACGGTTTGCAGGACGTCGAGACGCTCGGATGCTTGGACCAGCGTGACAAGCCAGTTGTCATAGTCGCGCTCGTCGCAGCCAATCTCGGCAACGGCGAAAGAAGTCATGCTCACTGCGATCACACTCCCGGCCCCTAGGGTGCGCGTTGCGCACACAGGATTCTCCAATATGAGCTGCGATTAGCCCGTTGAAACCGTGTTTAAACTCACAATTCGCCCACCGCCAACTATCCGGATGAAGGGTCTCGCTCCCCGGAATTGACGGCCGGGCTGGCGCGGTATCGGCCGCGGTATGGAATGCCGAACCAGTGGCCGATACGCTGTGGCTGCAATGGAGCGCGTTACACGAGAGGGCAAATATGTCACGGACAGTGGTCGTTGGGGCGTCGAGCGGCCTCGGGCGTTGCATCGGTATCGGTCTCGCCCAACGCGGCGGACAGATCGCGTTGCTGGCCCGGCGCCGCGACCGCATTGAAGCCGCGGCCGAGGAAGCAGGTTCGGGCGCCGTCGCCATCGAATGCGATGTCACTGACGAAGAATCGTGTCGGTCGGCATTCGATCAGGCGGCCGAAGCGCTGGGCGGTATCGACAACCTCATCTACACGCCCGCCATCAGCCCGCTCGTCCGAATGGTCGACACCGGCGCCGACATGTGGCGGCGCATTTTCGACACCAACGTCATTGGCGCCTCGCTGGCGACGGCGGCGGCGATTCCGCACCTGACCGCCTCCGCGGGCAAAGCGGTCTATCTCTCATCTGACGCGGGCACCTTTGGGCCGCCATGGCCCGGTCTCGGCGCCTACGGCGTCAGCAAAGCCGCGCTGGAAAGACTCGTGGAGGCTTGGCGGGCTGAGCACGCGGATATCGGCTTCACTTGTCTCGTCGTCGGGGAGTGCGCGGGCGGCGAGGGTGACGCGGCAACTGGAATGAACGCGGGCTGGGACATGGATCTGGCGATGAAGGCCTACCCGCTGTGGGTGTCGGGTGGTTGCATGCCCGGCCAGCTGATGCCCGTCGAGGATCTCATCGAGGTGGTGCAGACGATCTTGCAGACCAAAGCCTCCACGTCGATGCCGGTTGTGGTTGCCCGCGGTGCGCCGGCCGCCCAGGCCGCGTTCCCCGACACGAATTAGCCACAGCCGCAATGGCGATGGTCACTGTCGGGGTCGCCGGTACGAGCGGGATTCCTGCCGCTGAGCTGACTCCGTCCTCTACAGTTGCGCTGACGATCGCGAGCGAAGGAGACGCCGATGGCGTGGTTCCTGGCCCTGCAGGGCCCATCCCACACCCCCCACCAGTCGTTGGTGTACGAGCTTCAAGACGGGGTGGACACGGAAAAGATCGCTCAGGAGCTCGTCAGTTCCGCGACCCTGGACCGGGTTGTGGCCGTTCCCGCGGTGTTGTCGGCGAACAAGCGTCGGCACCAGAAGGTGACGATCTACATCCGTCCCGCCGCATGGGGGCTCTGGTCGTTCTACGAGCTGTCCGACGAGGATCGCCGAGAGATGGCGAAGAATAACCCGGTGGTGAACGCGCTGGCGCAGGCGGCACAACAGCGTGCGGCTACGCAGGGACGGCAGGCGGCCAGCGGGCCGATGACCGTCCAGGTCAATCCGTTGACCGGCCAGGTAGGACCCGCCAACTCCGGTTAGGCAACTAGGCGGTGTGCTGAGAATCGCCAGGGTCGTCGTCCAACGACGCGGCCCCGAGCGTTGTCAGCATGTCGACCGCGGCTCGCTGCCAGGTGAACATTTCCGCGCGGCGCCGGGCGGCGGAGCGGCGATGCTCTTCGGGGCGGCCGACGATTGCGGTGACGGCGTCGGCGATGGCTGTTGGGTTGTTGTCGGCCAGTGCGCCGCTGTCCGCGGTGATGATCTCGCCCAAAGCGGACGTGCGGGAGACCACGGCCGGCGTGCCGCATGCCAGCGACTCCAGCGCGGCCAGCCCGAAGGTTTCGTGTGGCCCCGGTGCGAGCGCGACATCGGCTGACGCCAGCAGCTCGGCGACGCTGTGCCGATCGGAAATGAACCCGGTGAAATCGACTGGCAATCGAGCGGCCTGCCGCTGCAGCCTGGCGCGTAGCGGGCCGTCACCCACCACGACCAGTCGGGCGTCAACTCCGGCGTCGCACAACACGGCAACCGCGTCGATGCTGCGATCGGCCCGTTTCTCCACCGACAACCGGCCGCAGTGCACCAGCAATATCTGGTGGGGTGCGGCCCAACGCTGACGGACAAGGCCCGAGCGACGCGACGGGTGGAAGGTGTCCAGGTCCACGCCGAGCGGAATGGTGACCGTGTTCCTCGCGCCAATGCGGTCGAATTCTTCGCGGGCAAACCCGGTGGTGCATACCACGGTGTCGTAGTTGGCGGCGGTGCGCCGGTTGGCGAAGTCGGCGAACCTCCGCGCGGTGCGGCGCGGAAGTACTTGGCCCGCAAGGCGATCAAGGCGCTCATGGGAGATCATCACCGTCGTCGCGCCGTGGTCGCGGCCCCAGCGGCCGAGCGACCGCAGCGTGAGCCGATCCGACACCTCGAGGGTGTCAGGTCGCAGGCGTTGCAGCAGCGTGCGAACCGGGCCCGGCAGCACGGCGCGGTATCCACCAGTGAACG
Organism: Mycobacterium sp.; assembly: GCA_036497495.1. Taxonomy (GTDB): domain Bacteria; phylum Actinomycetota; class Actinomycetes; order Mycobacteriales; family Mycobacteriaceae; genus Mycobacterium. Next base: position 11,051 of record DASXJI010000039.1, on the reverse strand, counting down.
GAATCAGCCTGGCGGGCACCGTGATTCGCACGACCCCGGTGGACAATTCACTGTGCTCGGCATGCCGCCCGGGGACGATCAGAAACACCTCGTGGCCCGCGGCGCAGTATTCCGCACCCAGGCGGTCGACGGCAGTGCGAAGGCCGCCGGATCGAGGCCCGTAGAAGTTGGCGACCTGCACGACACGCATATAACCAGCGAAACGGGCGCTCGTGTGCGGTCAACGATCTAACACTGACGAGTAATTGAACAGGCCGTGAACACCACAGATCGCCGAGGTCGATACCCGGCCTCAGACGACAGGTCGCAGGCGAAAGACCCTGATCACGCGCGGTGCGCAGCTGGCCCGGTACCGCTCGTAACCGGCGTAGAAGTCGGTAGCCGTCGCCCATGCCGAGGCGCGAGCGTCGCCGGTGAGCAGCTCGGCTCGGTAAGGCGCCGTCGGAGCCATGAATTCAACCGTGCATTCGGGATGCGCCAGTAGGTTGGCGCTCCAGCCCGGATGCTGTGGGCGCCCGTAATTGGACCCGATCGCGAGCAGCCCGTCGGACTCGTTGATCAATGTCAGCGGATGCGTGCGCTGCAACCCGGACTTCGCACCGGTCGTCGTGACCAGCCCCACCTTGCCGATTCCGAATGAGCTCAGCCGGCCGCTTGTCGGGGGAATCAGCACCTTGTCGATCCGCGGCGCCAGGTGGAGCAGGAACTGATAGCCGAGCGGGCTCATCAGGGCGTGCTCCATCAGCGACTCATGGATGCGCAATCGTCGACCACGAAGCGGGCTTTCCCGCAGCAGGGGCACGGCATGACGGTACTCACTTCAGAGCTCCGGCATATGGGTATTCCGCAAACCATCTCTGCACTATTGGGAATCACTGAGCAGAGCCTAAAATTGCTCTAATGGCCTGGTATTACTGGTCGCAGCGCGCGGTAGGGTTGTGGTCGGGGGCTCGAACCGGCAACGCCGTGGTGTTATCGCGTCGCGCTCAGGCCGGAGTTACGACGGGAATGGGAAACAAGGAGATGCGCCACTTCGCGGCCAGGTATCTCGTGGCCGGCGTTGGGATGCTCGTCGCGGGGTGCGGCGGCAGCAATCAAGCGGGTACGAACTCAACGACGACCGTCACGTCGCTGATCCCGCGGCCTGTTGTCGAGCGTGAACTCGAGTCGCTGTTGCTCACCCCTGCCCAGATCAACCCGTTGATGGGCGCGACCCAATTGGCGGTGACCAGAAAGCATGACGCGATGTCTGACGACAGCGCCACCATGAAGCCGATCGAGTGCCTGGCCATCGACGGTTCCGCGCAGGCACCGGTCTACGCCGACAGCGGTTTCACCGCAGTGCGTGACCAGGCGCTCAACGACGGCAATAACTTCACCCACTACGCCGAGCAGGCAGTGGTGCTGTTTCCCACCACCAAGCAAGCCCACGTCTTCTTCATCTCCTCGAGTCTTCGATGGCCGGCCTGCCATCAGTACATGCACACCCAATCCAGAACGCAGTGGACCGTGGCGCCGATATCTGATGCCAACGACGCGTTGAGCACGATTTCGACGCAGCAAGAAGCAAAGGCCGGTGGGTGGGCCTGTGGCCGCGCATTGGCCGTGAAGAACAATGTCATCGTCGACGTCAACACCTGCAGCGCGAATCCCGCGAGCTCCGCGGTCGACATCGCAAATCAGATCGTCGCGAAAGTTGCTGCCCGGTAAGGGATTTAGCTAGTCCGGGTTTGAAGGTCCCAATAACCGTGCCTCTTCGAGATCCATCGAGGCCTGCAACTCGAGCAGGACGATGTCATCGATGCGACGCTGGTCGCGAAGGTCGGTGATCGCGCGGCGCTTGTGTTCGAGCACGCCAAGGCGCACCTGCCGAATCAGATCGCTGCGTTCTTCGGCGTCGTTGCGAGTGGAGCGGTCGTCGCTGGCCCTCACCAGCGCGGCGTGTTTCTTGTACTCGGCGTGCAGCCGGTTCTGCAGGTCCTCGTCGATGCCGACTTCGGCGGCGACCAACGGCAGCGCGTCCAGGGCGGCTTGGGCACCGTGGCAGCGCGCAAGACGCAATTCGTCAGCGTGCGATTCATCTTCGGGAATGCGGGCCCAGCGGACGACGGCGGGCAGGGTGCTGCCCTGAACGAGCACGGTCGTCAGGATGACAAACGACACGACGAAGATGATCAGGTTGCGATCCGGGAAGGGCGCGCCGCTGTGGGTGGTCAGCGGGACCGCTAAAGCCGCCGCGAGCGAGACTGCGCCACGGAATCCGGCCCAGTTGGACACCATCCGTTGCCGCCAGTCGATCCGCCGTTCTCGTTGCGATTCGCGCCGATCCACGGTGCGGACTAGCACCGTCGTGGCCTCTCCCCAGGCGACCCGAGTCACGACAACCACGGCGGTGACGGCGACCGCCATGACGAGGGCGTGGTGAACTCCGCCGTCGACCCGGGAGACTCCCCGCACAGCGCTGGGGAGCTGGACACCGACGAAAACCCACAGCGCGCCGTTGATCAGGAACGTCGCAATGTCCCAGAACGCGAACGTCACCAGACGGGACCGGGCCCGGATCACCCGCGGCGAAGCGTAGGCGAGCATGAGAGCCGACACCAGGACGGCGACGACACCGCTGCAGCCAACCGAATTGGCGAGCAGGAACGCGGCGAACGGCGTCAGCAGGCTGAGCGCGGCTTCTTCTTGCGGCGCGTCGAGCCGCATCCGGGCGAGCGTCACGACACCGCCGACCAGCAGGCCGGCCGCGATGCCGCCGACGTAGGACAAGACGAATCGAACGGTCAAGTCGAGCGGGCCGACGGGCGCGCCGCCCATCGCGACCGACACGGCGATACCGAACAGAACCAGCGCGGTCCCGTCGTTGATGATGCTCTCCGCTTTCAACACGGTGAGGGTGCGGCGCGGCAGTTGCTTCGCCAGACCGGCGACGGCGGCCGCGTCAGTCGGGGAGAGCACGGCGCCGAGCACCGACGCGGCGTGGGATTCCATCCCGAATGCCCGCGCCGTCCACGACACCGCTATCGCGCTCGCGATCACCAGGCCGACGCTGAGCAGAACGATGACGCGCAGGTTGGCGCGGATCTCGCGAAAGCTGGTATTCAGGCCCTCCCAGTAGAGAATTGCCGGCAAGAACAGCAACAGCACGATTTCACCGTCAAGTTGGACGTGGCCGAACCGCGGGATCAAACCCAGCAGTGCACCGAGCCCGATGAGCAGAACCGGCGGGCCGACGCGGTAGCGCCGGCCCAGCACTGTGCCGACGACGACGATGGCGAACAGCACGACGATGACTACAAGCCCGAACACCTGCACATCATGCTGTACGGAGGGGGCAACTTTCATCTCGGCGGCGTGCGGCGCCGAGCGCCGGCTCACGGCCGGACGGGAATTCCGATCAGCCCGGCGACGTCCACACGATCGGCAGCGTTTTGATGCCGTGAATGAACGGCGACAGCAATCTGGCGGGTTCGCCGGTCGCGACGACATCAGGTATTTCGCGGTGCAGTTCCTCGAACATGACCCTGATTTCGCGGCGGGCCAGGTTGGCGCCCAGGCAGAAGTGCGCACCACCCCCGCCGAAGCCGACGTGCGGGTTGGGATCACGGGTCACGTCGAACATCCACGGGTTGGCGAACTTTGACTCGTCGCGATTGGCCGAGCAGTACCACAGCGTGGCCTTGTCGCCGGCCGCCAGCTTCGTTCCATGCATCTCGAAGTCACGGGTGAGCGTGCGGCGCATGTACACCACCGGGGAGGCCCAGCGCACGATCTCTTCGACGGCCGAGTGCGACAGCGCATCGAAGTCCGACCACCACGTCTGCCGCTGCTCGGGGTAACGGGTCAATGCGACCAGCCCGTGGCTGATCGCATTGCGCGTGGTCTCGTTGCCGGCCACGGCCAGCAGGATGAAGAACGACCCGACCTCGGCCGATGTCAGCCGTTCGCCGTCGACTTCCGCCTGCACCAGGCTCGTCGTCAGATCATCGTGGTGATTGACGCGCCGATCCTCGGCCAACGCGCTGGCGTAGGCACCGATCTCCATCGAAACCTGAACGAACTCATCGAATTCCGTTGTCAGATCGGGATCGCCGAAGCCGAGGATGACGTTGGTCCAGTGGAATATCTTCTGATGGTCTTCCTCGGGGATGCCCATCATGTCGCAGATCACCTGTAACGGCAGCGGGCCGGCCAGCTCGCTGACCGCCTCGGCCGCTCCGTCGGGATGTTTGGCGATCATGTCTGCGACCAGCCGGCGGGCGCGATCGCGGACCGAAGTCTCGATGCGCGCCACCACTTTTGGGGTGAACGCACGGCTGACGATGGATCGCAGCCGTTGGTGCCGCGGGTCGTCGAGCACGATCATCGAGCCGAAGTATTCGGAGACCTCCGGTGTCTGGTCGTTGATGGTGATGTTAGGGCTGGAGCTGAAGATCTCGGGGTGACGGCTGGCGTAGAAGACGTCGTCGAGTCCGGAGAGTGCCCAATGCCCGTCGCCTTTGGCGAAGCCCTCTTGAACGGGCTCCCCCCAGAACGAGATCGGCGCCTCGCGCCGAAGCGTGGCGAATGCCCCGTCGCGCTGATCGTCGTCGAGCGCCCAGAAGTCCCATGCGCCGAGATCGATGTCGGCGAGCGCAATGTCGGGCGGCGCCGTGCCGTTCGTCCGGGTCGCAATGCCCATGTCGTCCGTCCTCGTCGTTGAGCGGGCTGTAGGCGCGAGCTTAAACCGGTCCCGGCCGATCGGGCTACTACGCTTGGCGTAGTACGTCATACGTACTAGACTTCCCGGGATGGCACGCGGTTCCCGCCCGGCGCGGAAGCTGGGCAGACGAAATGATCCGGGGGTGCTGATCATGACCAGCCTCGCTTCGGGCGCCAAGCACGGGTATGCGCTGGCTCGTGATATCGAGCGGTTCGCCGGCGTAACACTCGGTCCGGGAACCTTGTACGGGGCGATCACGGCACTGGAAGACAACGGCCTCATCGAACCGACCGGCCACGACGAGCGACGGCGCCCCTATCAGCTGACCGCCGCGGGACGGGCCGAACTGACCACGGCGGTGCGCAGTCTCGGCGCGATCGCCGCCGAAGGGGCTCGTCGCCTCGGGATTGCGCTGCACCTACCAGACGCCGGCTGGGCGCAGTGAATCCCCGCGACGCCCGGCGCGTCCTTCGGTGGTACCCGGCGGCCTGGCGCCGCCGCTACGGTGAGGAGTTGATCGCTATGCTCGACGACACCCACGGTGATGACGAGCTTCCGCGGCCCGCCCGGACGTCATTGATCCGATCCGGCTTGATCGAACGAGTTCGCTTGTTGCGCAAGTACTCTGGTACGTACGTTGGTTACAGCGTCGCGTGCGCGGTGGTGTGGGCAGTCATCCTGGCGGCGGTGTGGACCCAAGCCGGCGACGGCACCCGCCATACCTTAACGGTGTTCTTTGGCGGGTGGGCCATCGGTTGGCTGTCGGCAAGCATCGGACGCGTCGTCTACCCGCCCCCGAAATCCCGCAGGCCGGCCTGATGCCGGTCTGCGCTGTGCTCAGTGCGAGCAGGCGGTGCGGGCAGGCGCCCCGTTCGCGGTCGCTTGGCTGACCACGTTGCCGTCGATCAGGATCGTGCACGTGATCGACCCGGGGCTCTGCGCGCTGATGACGAACACCTTGTTGCCGACGACGTTGAACTGGGTCGTCCACGGCAGGGGCACGTGTGCCTGCTGCCGCTGGGCGTCGTCGCCCGTCTCATACGAGATGTAATCGGCTACCGGCGAGCTACCACTCAACTGATAGGTCACCCGCGTCTGCGGGCCCGCGTGTGCCGCTCCGCCCAGCCCTATCGTGGTCGCGAACACCGCGAGGGCCGCAACAAACATCGACTTCGTGGTCATGGTCATACATCGTGTCCCTGCGGCCGGTTGCATGGGTCGGTTTTCGGGGCTTTTCCTTCAATACCAAGTTCCGATGTGCCGCAATTGAACCGATGCCCAAGAATGATCGTGGCAGCCAATGAGAATCGTCGGCGAGTAACAAGGAGCTGATCTATGGCCGAGCCATCCGAGTCGCCCGGACGCCGGGGCACCGCGCGCCCGGGCCGCCGTGACGTGCTGCGCGGTGCTGCCGCAGTGGGGGCCTTTCTCGGAGTGGATCTGGCTGCGTTCCTGACGGCGTTCAACTGGATCGGTCCCAAGCGCTTGACGCCGCAAGCCTTCCTCGACGGATTCAACAAGGCCTTCGGCCGGCACCACGGCTACCGCGCCAACCACGCTAAAGGCGTGTCCGTTGCCGGCTGGTTCGACAGCAACGGCAACGGTCGAGAATTATCGACAGCAGCGGTGTTCGCGCCTGGTCGCACGCCGGTGAGCGGTCGATTCTCGGCGGCCGGCGGCAACCCGCATACCGCTGACGCGGCCGCGGCGGGGCGCGGGCTCGGCCTGGCTTTCGGATTCCCGGGCAGCCAACAGTGGCGGACGGCGATGCTCAATCTTCCCGTCTTCCCTGATAATTCGCCGCAGGCTTTCTACGACCGGCTGGCCGCCACGGTCCCGGTTCCGGGTACGGGAAAACCCGATCCGAACGCGATGACACGGTTCCTCGCCGCCCACCCACCATCGGCGCGCGCCCTGACGATCCTCAAACAACACCCGCCGACGCCCGGCTTCGCCGACAGCACTTTCCGTGGGTTGAACGCCTTCTACTTCGTCAACGCATCGGGTGTGCGAACGCCGGTCCGGTGGTCGCTGACACCGCTGCAGCAGGCGCTGCCCCCGTCGTCGGGGCCCAGCGCGCTGTTTGATCCGCTCGTCGCGCAGCTGCGCGCCGGCCCACTGCGCTGGCGTTTGGTGCTGACGGTCGGCGCGCCGTCGGATCCGACACACGACGCCACCCTGCCGTGGCCCGCCGACCGTCGCACCGTCGACACCGGGTTGCTCACGCTCGACTCGGCGGCAACGGAGTCGAAGGGCAATGCGCGCGACATCAACTTCGATCCGATGGTGCTGCCGCCGGGCATCGAGCCTTCCGACGACCCGCTGCTGAGTGCGCGGTCGGCGGTGTACGCCGCGTCCTACCGGCGCCGCACAGGGGAGAACACACTGTGACCGAGCCGGGTCGGTTCACGTGGCTGAGCAGGCTATTGCACTGGCTGACGGCCGCTTTGGTGTTCTCCGCACTGTTCATCGGCTTCGTCATGGTCAACTCGGTCGGCAGCTACGCGGGGCTGGTAGCGCTGCACAAGACGCTGGGGGTGACCATCCTGATCGTCGTGTTGCTGCGGGTGGTCAACCGGCTGACGCATCGCCCGCCGCCGTTGCCCTCCACCGTGGGCGCGCTGGAACGCAAGGTCGTGTGGTTGTCCGAGTTGTCGCTATATGCGCTGTTGCTGGCCCAGCCGCTGCTGGGTTGGGCCATGGTGTCCGCGGCCGGGGGACCGGTAGTGGTGTTCGGCTCGCTTCGGCTCCCGCGCATCGCACCGTTCGATGCGCAGCTGTTTTGGGTTCTGCGCCAAGCTCATTCGGTTGTTGCCTATGCGCTGATGGCTGTGATCGCGGCGCACATCTCGGCGGTGCTGCTGCACACGTTGACGTTGCGCGACCAGTTGATCGAGCGAATGACTTTCCGGTTTCGATCGAAGGCTGACCGCGGCCGCCTAGGGTGAGGCGGGGATTGTCGATCGGAAGGTGGCGGATGGCTAAACGGGTTGTGGTGTGGGGTACCGGCTTCGTCGGCAGGATGGTGATCGCCGAGATCGTCAAACATCCGGAATTCGAACTGGTCGGCGTCGGGGTGAGCAACCCACAGAAGGTGGGCCGCGACGTCGGCGAAATCTGTGGGCTGTCCGGGCCGATCGGCGTCGCCGCCACCGACGACGTCGACGCGCTGATCGCGCTGCAGCCCGACGCCCTGGTGCACTACGGCCCCACCGCTGCGCATGCTGACGCCAACATCGCCTTGATGACGCGCTTTCTGCGCGCGGGCATCGACGTGTGTTCAACCGCGATGACGCCGTGGGTGTGGCCGACGATGCACCTCAACCCGCCGAACTGGATTCAGCCGATCACCGCGGCGTGCGAGCTGGGCGAGTCGTCGTGTTTCACCACCGGCATCGACCCCGGATTCGCCAACGACCTGTTCCCGATGACGCTGATGGGCCTGTGCTCAGAGGTGCGCACAGTGAGGGCATCGGAGCTGCTGGACTACACCAACTACGAGGGCGACTATGAGGTCGAGATGGGCATCGGCCGCGAGCCCGAATTCCGGCCCATGCTGGAGAACCGAGACGTGCTGGTCTTCGCGTGGGGCGCAACCGTCCCGATGATCGCGCACGCCGCCGGCATCATGCTCGACGAGATCACCACGACGTGGGACAAGTGGGTGACCCCTGACGAGCGCAAGACGGCCAAGGGCATCATCCCGGCCGGCCATGTCGCCGCGGTGCGCTTCACCATCAACGGTGTGTATCAGGGCCAGACCCGCATCCAACTCGAGCACGTCAACCGTATCGGCCTGGACGCGGCCCCGGACTGGCCGGCTGGCACCAAGGACGACGTCTACCGCGTCGACATCGAAGGCACCCCGAGCATCTCGCAGGAGACCGCATTCCGGTTCACCGATGGATCAGGACGCGACGCCGCCGCGGCCGGTTGCCTGGCCACCGGATTGCGGGCGCTCAATGCGGTCCCGGCCGTCAACGACCTGCCGCCGGGTTGGGTCACGCCGCTGGATCTGCCGCTGATCGCGGGGGTCGGCACGATTCGCTGAAAGCCGGGGGCGGTGACGGTGGCTGCCCGGCAGCGGCGACACGGGCGATAAATTGGTGGCCGATGCGCGGGATGAGACGAGATGGCTGACGGAGAAGGATTGGCGTTAGGCCTATCGATAGGGGCCACCAACCTGGCGGCGGTTACCGCCGATCGGGCGGTGACCCGCAAGCCGGTGCTGACGCTGTATGACCAGCGCTCACCCGAAGTGGGAGTGCCCGCGGAGAACCCGAGGCTCAATGAGCCCGGGTTGGTGATCACCGACTTCGTGGAGCGCGCCGGAGATCCGGCCGGCATCGCGGCTGCCGGCAGCAGCACGCATCGCAGCGAGACTTTGGTCGCCGATGCGCTGCGAGCCCTGGCGTATACCGCCACCGACGGCCGGCCGTTGCCGGATGCGGTCGCCGTCACCCATCCCGCGCACTGGGATGCGGTAGCGGTGGACTCCGTGGCGGTCGCCCTGAGCCGGGTGTCGGAATGGTCGCGAGGCCGCTTGGCTCTGCTACCCGATTCCACGGCAGCACTTTTCGCTCTGCGGCTGAACCCGGGCCTGCCGGACAGCGGGACCGTTGCCGTGTGCGACTTCGGCGGGTCCGGAGTCACTGTCAGCCTGGTCGACGCTGCGAACGGCTATCAGGCCATCGTCCCGGCCGCGCGAACGGAAGACTTCTCCGGCGACCGTATCGATCAGGCAGTGCTCACCCACGTCGTCGGCGATCTGTCGTCGGCGGGTTCGTTCGACACGTCGGCAACGTCGGCGATCGGCTCGCTGAATAGTCTGCGGACCGCCTGCCGGTACGCCAAAGAACGGCTCTCCTCGACGATGGAGACCGAGTTGACCGCCGAGGTGCCCGGCTATCGTGGCGAAATCCGGCTGTCCCGCTCCGAGCTCGAGGATGCGATTCGTCAGCCGCTGTACGGCTTCATCGACTTCCTGCACGAAGTGCTGGAGCGCAATGGAATTCGCCCGACTGAACTGGCGGCGATTGCATCAGTGGGCGGGGGCGCCAGTATCCCCGTGGTCACCAGAACGTTGTCGGAGCAGACGGGTGCACTCGTAGTCACCGCACCGCGGCCACACCTGACGGCCGCGGTGGGCGCGGCGCTACGGGCTGCCCACGGACCGGGCGACAGCGGGACGGCGCTGGCGCCGACCGCGGCGGGATCGGCGCTCGATGCGATGACGCTTGCCGACATCCCACGTGCGCCCACCTCTGCCCCGGCGCTGGCGTGGTCGGAGGCCGACGACGATTCCGGAATCATGCCGCTTCGTCCCGGTGAATACGACGACGAACCGGCCGCCGGCGCCGTTGCGCCGGTACCTGCACGAGCGCGACGAGACCTTGCACCCGAACCGGTCGTCACCGGGGCGAGCCGGGACGCCTGGTACCGCCGACCCTTGGTGGTTGCGATCGGCACCGCGCTGGCGGTGCTCGCCATCGTGGCGGGAGTCCTGATGGCCACTCGGCACACCTCCAGCAATGCGCCGACGCCCAGCGTGAGCACCACACCGGCGCCAGCGACGTCGTCGGACGTCAGGGATACCCAAGCTCCGAGCAGTAATCCGCCGTCGTCAACCGCCCCGGATACCAGCACGGCTCCGTCGACGACTAGCGAAACCCCAGCGACGACAACGGCAGCCCAGGCGCCGTCAAGCACGGCCACGGCTACTCAGCCGCCCACCACCACGGAGAGTCCCCAGCGGCCGGACCGTCCGCGGTCCCCGCGGGAGCCCGGCGGCCGGCTCTTCCCGGGCCCCGGTGGCCGCTAGTCCGCGTCTTTCTGCTGTTCGTCCTTGCCGTTCTGTTGTTCGTCCTTGCCGAACTTCGGATTACCGTCATCGTCCAGCCACTCGTTGATCGCGACTCCGGTGATGGTGTTGTCGGTGCCGGGTAGGCCCACCGTCTCTCGGTCATCGTCGTAGGCGTCCTGCATGCGCTGGACCTCTTGTTTGCCCTCTTCGCTCAGTTCGAATTCTTTGCCCTCTTCGCTCTGGTCAGGCGTCTCTTCTTCGCCCTCTTCGCTCCGGTCAGGCGTCTCGGTTTGGCCCTTTTCGTCCGCACTCATAGGTCTCCGTCCTCATTGCGTCCTTTTCTCGGCGCACTATCACGGCTACCCGTTGCCGAAGTGCCCAAACGGCGCGGCGGCGCTGGCCGAGTCAGTTCGGCTGGGGATAGCTGGTCGCAGTGAGCTGCTCGGAGATGTCCCACAGTCGCCGACTGGCGGCATCGTCTCGGGCGCGCGCGGGCACCTTGGCGGCAGTCACACCGCCGCCGGCCGCCTCGTAGATGCCGCG
>DASXJI010000038.1:0-3267 GCA_036497495.1 Mycobacterium sp. | reverse complement strand
GAAGGCAATCCCGATGATGTGCTGTCGCACGGGTACATCTGTCCGAAGGCGACGGCGATGGGTGGGCTGCACCATGATCCGGATCGGTTGCGTACACCGGTGCGACGGGTCGGCGACCGGTTCGAACCGATCGGATGGGATGAGGCGTTCGGGGAGATCGGGCGGCGGCTGCGCAAGGTGCGCGACGAGCACGGCCCCCACGCGATCGCGATGTACATGGGCAATCCGGCGGCGCACACCTCTGCAGTCATCCACGGCGGACTGCTGCGCGCGGTGCTGGCGACCCGCAACTTCTACTCGGCCTCGTCGATCGACCAGCTTCCGCAGGAGTTCGTGGCATGGCAGATGTTCGGGTCGAGTGTGCTGATGCCGGTCGCCGATATCGATCGCACGGATCGGCTGGTGATCATGGGCGCCAATCCCGCGGTCTCCAACGGGTCGGTGTCCACCATGCCCAATGCCAAGCAACGCATTCGGGACGTGCGCAGCCGCGGCGCGGTGGTGGTGATCGATCCACGCCGCACCGAGACAGCGCGGCTGGCCGACGAACATGTCGCGATTGCGCCCGGCGGCGACGTGTACCTGCTGCTGGCCATGTTGCACGTGCTGGTCACCGAAAAGCTCTGTGATGAGAGCAAGATTCGGGCGCAGTGCACCGGCTGGGACCAGTTGCGCGCTTTGGTCTCCGGCGTCACCCCGGAAATGGCCGCGCCGCTGGCCGGTGTCGATGCCGAGACCATTCGACGGCTAGCGCGCGAACACGCGGCAGCCGACTCCGCCGTACTGTATGCGCGGATCGGCGTGTGTCAGCAGGTCACCGGCACACTCACCCACTGGCTGGTCAATGCCGTCAACGCGGTGACCGGCAATCTGGACCGGCCAGGTGGGCAGATGTTCGCGACGCCGGCGATCGATCTGGCCCGGCTTACCAAGGGTCTATCGCCGGGATATGGCGCGGCGACGGATCGCTCCGGCACCTACAAGTCGTTCCGTGGCGAAATGCCGGTCGCGGCGCTGGTCGATGAGATCCTCACCGAGGGCGCGGAGCAGATCCGCGCGATGATCACCTTCGCGGGCAACCCGGTGCTCTCTACACCACAGCGCGGCAAGCTGGACGCGGCGCTGGAATCGCTGGATTTCTATGTGGCCGTGGACATGTACGTCACCGAGACGACCCGGCACGCGGATATAATCTTGCCGCCCATCTCGCCGCTCGAGCGCGAGGACGACATCAACATCTTGTACACCGTGTACAGCGTGCGCAACAACCTGCGCTACGACGCACGGGTCTTCGAACCACCAGCCGACGGGCTCGAGGACTGGCAGATCATGACGCGGCTGATCACCGAGATGGTGCCGATGCCCGCGCGCCGGTTCACCACTCGTGTGTTCAATGGTCTGCTGAGGCAGCTCAGCCCGATGCGGATGACGCGGCTGGGGGTGGCCACCGGTCCCTACGGAGTGTTGCGGCGCGGCCGCAAGGGATTGACCGTCGCGAAGGTGCGCGCCGCGACCGGCGGCGTCGATCTCGGTCCGCTGCAGCCCCGGTTGCGTTCGCTGATCGCGACGAAGGACCGCAAAGTGCACCTGGCACCCGACGACTTCATCACGGCTGCACGGGAATTGCTTGACGATGCGCGACGGGGCGATACTGTGACGTTTCCCGCGGACGGCTACGATCTCAAACTCATCGGCCGACGCCACCTGCGCAGCAACAACTCCTGGCTGCACAACGTCCCGTCGATGGTCAAGGGCCGTGACCGCTGCACTGCGCTCATGCATTCCGCGGATGCCCTCGCTCGCGCCCTCACCGACGGAGAACAGGTCGCGGTCACCTCGCGCGTCGGCTCGATCGTGGTCACCCTCGAAGTCAGTGACGACATCCGCCCAGGAACCATCGCCATCCCCCACGGCTGGGGCCACCGCGAACCCGGTGTCGGCTGGCAGGTCGCCGCGTCCTTGCCTGGCGCGAATGTCAACCTGCTGCACGACCCTTCCCTCACCGACACCTTCACCGGAAACGCGGCGGTCAACAACACCTGGGTTACCGTCACGCCGGCAGCAGGAGACGAAACGATGACGGCAACGAACTAGTTCCAACCGGCCATCCGCCCTGGCGACCGGTTGTCATGGGGTGTGTCGATTCTGCGACGTGGATGCTGTTTGGTGAGGCCGCCATCGGTCATCGAGGGTTACGCGACAGGCCCTGGCTGCGCACGAGTAAGGCCGATAGGCAGGCTTACAGGCCCACTCATCCCCATCATCGGCTTCCAGGGCGCCGGCCCAGTGCGCCTCAGTTCAGGCATCCTGCGCGCCAAGACTTTCAGCGCCTCCGCGAGCTCCAGGCGGGCCAAATTCGCGCCGAGACAGTAGTGGATGCCGCCGCCGAAGGTCAGTATGGCGGGTGCTCTGTCACGGCCGATGTCGAAGCGAGTGGGGTCGTCATATACGGTCGTATCACGATTGGCGGCAAAGGTATTGACGACAATGAGCGTTCCTGCGGACAAGATGACGCCGCCGAGCTCGGCGTCCTCGGCGACGGTGCGAAGCATGCCGCACACTGTCGGCGAGTGGCGCATGGTTTCCTCGACCGCGCGCATCGCCAGTTCGGGTTGATCCTTCAGTTGCTCCCACTCATCCGGGTAGTCGCAGAGCACGTCAATCGAGGCCGCCAACTGATTGCGGGTGGTGTCCGTTCCCGCCAATAACAAGCCCGCCGCGAGCATGCGTAGTTCGTCGGCGTTGAGTCGGTTCCCGTCGTCCTCGGCCCGAATGAGATCTGAGAGTAGATCGTCGGTCAGACTGCTCGGCCTGCGGGCGACCATTTCGTCGACGTAGTCATCGAGCTCACCCCATGCACGCATGATGATCGGCTCATTGTCTCCAATTTCGAACCTCGCGCCCGCTTCGCCAAGTCCGGTGCTGGAAACGGTTGCGCTGTGGTCGGTTCCGTGGGGACTGGGCGTTCCTGCCGATACTCGCGATGGGGCCGTCGAGGTCGCCGACTACGCCGATCGAACGTGGATTGTCAACTCCCGCAATACCGCCGACGAGGACGCGGTGCGGACGCTGGCGTCGCTGGCAGGCTTCGTCCCACGCATCGCGCACGAGATCGACAGTCTCGAACTTGTGGAAGATCTCATCGTGGCCGGCTACGGAGTGGGCCTCTTGCCGATCGGCCGGCCAACCAGTCCGGGCGTCAAAGTGCTTCCGCTGTCGGAACCTAAGGCCGTGCTGACGGCCTACGCCGTAACACGCCGAGGCCGG
>DASXJI010000037.1:0-18629 GCA_036497495.1 Mycobacterium sp. | reverse complement strand
ACCACGGCGGTAGCGCTGGGAACGCTGCTGATGGTGGTGCCAGGCCTGGTGACCAGCTCCGCGGGGCTGCTGCTGTTGCTGCCGCCGACCCGCGCTGCCGCGCGCCCCGTGCTGGCGGCGCTGGATGTCCGCGGCATGGGTCGGCGGTTCCCGCTGATCACCGTCGCGACCGCAGGGGCCGACCGATTCGACCGCCGATCCCGGCCCGACTACATCGACGGCGAGGTCATAGATGTCGAAGATGTCACTGAGTTTGTCGACCCGCCGGCGCTGCCGCTGCGGCCTGAGTAACCCCTCCACCAACCCCGTAGGTTTTGCGGCGTGACCAACGTCTCGACCACTCTGCTGGTCAACGGCCGGGTGCACAGCCCGACCCATCCCGATGCCTCCGCGATGGCGGTGCGTGACGGTGCCGTGGTGTGGCTGGGCAGCGACGACGTTGCTCGAGAAGAGTTCGCCGGCGCGGCCGTCATCGATCTCGAAGGCGGCTTTGTCGCGCCGGCATTCGTCGACAGCCACATCCACCTCACTGCGACCGGGCTGACCCTCACCGGTCTGGACCTGCGGGCGTCGACATCGCGATCACACTGCCTGCAGCTGATCGCCGACTACGGTGCGGCGCACCCCGGTCAGCCGCTGTGGGGTCACGGCTGGGACGAGTCGTCGTGGCCGCAGGACACGGCGCCGACCACCGCGGAGCTCGATGCGGTGCTCGGCGATCGGCCCGTCTACCTGGCGCGCGTCGACGTCCATTCGGCGCTGGCGTCGAGCGGTCTGCGGCAACGCGTAAAAGGGCTGGCGTCGGCGTCCGGTTTCGACGAACAGCGACCGCTGGTCGGCGACGCCCACCATGCGGTCCGCTCCGCCGCGCGCGGTCTGTTGACTGACGGTCAGCGAGCCGACGCGCGACTGGCTGCGCTGGACGCCCTTGCCGCGCAAGGGATCGTCGCTGCGCACGAATGCGCCGGTCCGCAGATCGGGGGGCTGGAGGACTGGCTCGAACTGCGGGCGCTGCGCGCCCACGGCGTCGAGGTGATCGGTTACTGGGGTGAGGCGGTGACCAGCCCGGCGCGGGCGCGGGCGCTGCTCGACGACACCGGCGCGGCCGGGCTGGCCGGAGACCTGTTCGTCGATGGCGCCCTGGGGTCGCGGACGGCCTGGCTGCACGAGCCGTACGACGACGCCGATGGCGAATGTGGCGCCTGCTACGTGGATGCCGAGACCGTTGCCGCGCACCTGCGGGCCTGCACCGAAACCGGCGTGCCGGCCGGATTCCACGTCATCGGCGACGCCGCGGTGTCCAGCGTCGTCAAGGCTTTGGAACAGATCGTCGACGACCTCGGCGTGCCCGCGGTGGCTCGCTGTGGTCACCGGTTGGAGCACCTAGAGATGGTGACCACCGACCAGGCGGCCAAGCTCGGCGCGTGGGGGGTAATGGCCAGCATGCAACCCAATTTCGACGCCCTCTGGGGCGGTCACGACGGCATGTATGCCCGTCGTCTCGGGATCGATCGAGCGCGGCGTCTCAACCCGTTTGCGCTGCTAGCATCCCAAGGCGTGGCCCTCGCGTTCGGATCCGACGCCCCGGTGACTGGCCTCGACCCTTGGGCGACCGTCCGCGCAGCCGTCAACCACCAGACGCCGGGCAGCTCGATCTCCGCACGCGCGGCATTCGCCGCCGCCACCCGCGGCGGCTGGCGGGCCGGCGGCGCCCGTGATGAGCTGATCGGCAGCCTGGTACCGGGCGCTCCCGCTTCCTACGCCGTGTGGGACGTCGACGAACTCGACGCCCACGTGCCGAGTGACGCCGTGCGGCGGTGGTCTACCGATCCGCGGTCGCGGGTGCCGGTGTTGCCGCGGCTCGGCCCGACCGATTCGTTGCCTCGATGTCGGCAGACAGTGCACCGGGGCGCAGTGATTCATGGTTAGAGGGCTCGGGCGCTTCGACCGCCGAGTTCGGCCCGCTGAAGACACCGACGTCTTCCCGGCGGTCGAAGACGACGACGACACCGGGCAAGTCCCCGTCCCGCCCGCAACAGATGCCGAGGTCACCGGGGTGATCCCGGCGATCCGGGAGGTCGAGGACAACGACCAGGACGCCAACGTCGCCGACGTCGCCGATCTCGAACCGCAGGACGCCGAGCTGCCTGTCGTCGGCAATGACCGGCTGGCCGAGTTGCGCGACCTGGCCGTCCGTGTCGGCAAGTACGTGTGGCAACGGTTGGTGTATCTGACCACAGTTCTGGTGGCCTGGCTGGTCCGTGAAACGCGGATTCGGGTGCCACAAGCAGCCAGATGGCTGCGGCCGCGGTTGACTCGGCTGACTGCCGCGATTCTCGCCGGGTTGCTGCTCTGCGCGAGCTATCCGCGGTTCAACTGGTGGTGGGCCGCCGTCGTCGCGTTCGCCGCGCTGGCCTGGGTGCTGACCCGCCCGGCCACCACACCGGTCGGGGGGTTCGGTTACGGCTTCCTGTTCGGCTTGGCGTTCTACCTGCCGCTGATCCGGTGGATCAGCATCCTCGTCGGCGTCATGCCTCTGGTGGCGCTGGTGCTGCTGTGCGCGGTGTTCCCGGGGATCTTCGGTCTGGGGGCTGTCGCGGTGCGGCGGCTGCCCGGATGGCCGATCTGGTTCGCGGTGCTGTGGGCGGCGCAGGAGTGGTTGAAGTCGACAATCCCCTTCGGCGGCTTCCCGTGGGGCGTGGTGGCCGCCGGTCAGACCGCCGGCCCGTTCTTGCCGCTGGTCCGGTTGGGCGGTGTCCCGCTGCTCTCGTCGGCAATCGTGCTGACCGGTTGCAGCGCCGCCGCTTTCGCGATGGGGGCGGTGTCGTGGTGGTTGGCATCCCGTCAGCGGCACGCCGGAGCGGACGACGAGCCGGCCGACGCACCGCCCGCGGTCGTGTTGCCCGCGTTCTGCATCTGCCTGGTGTTCTTCGTCACGGCTGCCGTTTGGCCGCAGGTGCGCCACTCCGGCACCGGATCCGGCAACGAGCCCGTGGTGACGGCGGCGGTGGTGCAGGGCAACGTGCCTCGGCTCGGCCTGGAATTCAACGCGCAGCGTCTTGCCGTGCTGGGCAACGACGTCCGGGAGACCCGCAAGCTGGCCGACGACGTGCGCGCCGGGCGGGCACCGCAACCCGACTTCGTCGTCTGGCCCGAAGACGCGTCGGAGATCGACCCGCTGCTCAATCCGGACGCGGCGCAGGAGATTTCGTTGGCCGTCGAGGCGATCAAAGCGCCGATCCTGGTCGGCACGGTGCTCGACACCGCCGGCCGTCCGGGCGACGCACCGGCGCAAACCAACACCGTCATCGTGTGGAGCCCCAACGGCGGACCCGGTGACCGCCACGACAAGCGGATCGTGCAGCCATTCGGCGAATACCTGCCTTGGCGCGGATTCTTCCGGCATCTGACCGACCTCGCCGACTTGGCCGGCTACATCGTCCCCGGCAAAGGCTCCGGAGTGGTGCACGCCGCCGGTACGCCGATCGGGATCGCGACTTGCTGGGAAGTCATTTTCGACCGAGCCCTGCAGCACTCGGTCCGCAACGGCGCTCAACTGCTCGCGGTGCCCGCCAACAACGCCAACTTCAACCAGACCATGAGCGAGCAGCAGTTGGCGTTTTCCAAGCTGCGTGCGGTGGAGCTGGATCGCTACACCGTGGTGTCCAGCAACGTCGGGATCTCGGCGCTGGTCACCCCCGACGGCCGCGAGTTGCAGCGGACACGGTTCTTCACGCCCGGCTACCTGGACAGCCAGGTCCGCCTCAAGACAACGCTCACGGCGGCCGCTCGGTGGGGCCCGATCGTGCAGGGGAGTCTGGTGGTCGCCGCTCTGGCGATTCTGTTTGCTGCGATGCTGCACAATGGATGGTTCGCGGATCTGAACCGGCGCCTGTCAACGCTGGGGAAGCGCTTCGGCCCAGGGTCGGACAAATCCGACGACGACCCGCCCGGCGACGACGTGATAGCCGCCGACCCGCCTGCCAACGACGTGTCAGCCGACGCCGAACTCGACGAGGACGGCCGACATTCAGCCCGCAGACCCGTCCAGCGGCCAGACAAAGGAGACATATGACCCGCGTCGGCGACGATGTAGAGCGAAGCGATGAGGAGGAGCGGCGCGCGACCCGCGTCGGCGACGATGCAGAGCGAAGCGATGAGGAGGAGCGGCGCGCGGCGCGGGTTGCGAGCGATCGTCCCACCCTGCGCACCCTGGTGATCATCCCCACCTTCAACGAGCGGGAGAACCTTCCGCTG
Organism: Mycobacterium sp.; assembly: GCA_036497495.1. Taxonomy (GTDB): domain Bacteria; phylum Actinomycetota; class Actinomycetes; order Mycobacteriales; family Mycobacteriaceae; genus Mycobacterium. Next base: position 14,372 of record DASXJI010000037.1, on the reverse strand, counting down.
ATTCTGCAGCGACTGCACAAGGCGCTTCCTGAGGTGCACGTGCTGGTCGTCGACGACAACAGCCCGGATGGCACCGGACAGCTGGCCGAGGAGCTCGCTTCGGCGAATCCCGACCGGATCCACGTCATGCACCGCACCGTCAAGGACGGTTTGGGCGCGGCCTACCTGGCCGGATTCGCCTGGGGGCTCGGCCGGCAGTACACCACGCTGGTCGAGATGGACGCCGACGGCAGTCACGCGCCCGAGCAGCTGCATCTACTGCTGGAGGCGGTCGACGCCGGCGCCGACCTGGTCATCGGCTCGCGTTACGTCGAGGGCGGCAACGTGCAGAACTGGCCGCGGCGGCGCTGGGCGCTGTCCTGGACGGCCAACACCTACGCGCGGCTGGCGCTGGGCATCGGCATCCACGACATCACCGCCGGTTACCGGGCCTACCGTCGCGATGTTCTGCAGAAAATCGACCTCGACCATGTCGACTCAAAAGGTTACTGCTTCCAGATCGACCTGACCTGGCGCGCCATTACCAACGGGTTCGTCGTCGCAGAGGTCCCGATCACGTTTACCGAGCGTGAACTCGGCGTGTCCAAGATGAGCGGATCCAATATCCGCGAGGCGGTGGTGAAAGTGGCGCAGTGGGGCATTGACGGACGCCTGCACCGCAGTCGTCAGGCACCCGTCAACCGCTGAACGAGCTCGGGGACCGCAGATCAGTTGCCGCGACGGCGCGTTCTGATCAAGTCGAGACGCTCTTTGAGCAGTTCCTCCAGCTCGTCGACCGACCGCCGCTCCAGCAGCATGTCCCAGTGGGTGCGGGGCGGCTTCACCTTTTTGGGCTCGGGCAGGTCACCTTCGATCAAGGTGCCTTCCATGCCGTTGCGGCACAGCCAGGTGCCGGGGATCTCGGCATCGTCGGCGAACGGCACATCGAACTCTTCGCCGTTCTCGGTGCGGTAACGCGCAACCTGGCGCGGAGCCAGGTCGTGGTTGCGGTCGGTCTCGTAGCTTACGGCTCCAAGGCGACTGCCTCTCAGGACACGATCAGCCATTGGTCAGCTCTCCTCTTAAAGTCTTCTTAGCACCTAGCGCCCTAAACAACGTCGCAGCCTGCGATGTAGTTCCCGGGCACGCGGGCGACCCCACCGTTCATGATACCGGGATTCGGGCGGCACCCCGACTAAAGTCGGCCCCGTGACACGCCGCGTCCGCCCGCAGCCATGCCGTTGGTGTGGCCGCGACGTTGCCGACAGCGGGATGGGCCGTCGGCGTCAATACTGCAGGCAATCGTGCCGGCAGCGCGCCTACGAGCAGCGGGCCTCGATCAACGGTGTCAAGGGCGCGTCGTTGCCCGCTGATGCGGTGGTGCTGTCTGCGGTGGAGGCCGCTGACCTCTCCGACCGTGTCTACCAGGTGCGATGCGCAGCGGAAGACGTCGCTACCGCACTGGATGAAGGTGCGGGCGCGCCGGAGCTGCGGGAGCTGTGCGCGACCCTGATGCGCGCCGCCGAGGCCGCCGATGGGTGGCGCTGACCGGGCTTTAGCTTCGGCTGACTGGTGGCGGGTACAGTCTCGCCATGGATCGCTGGGCAACGCCGGAATCAGTTGCGGAGCCAGGCCATGGGTGGGGTGGGCGAGTCGGCGCCCGCCGACGATGTTTGCGGGTCGACGAGCAGGTTCGACGTCAGCCGTACGGCGAGTGACTCTGCTCCTCATCCAGGGCCGCATTCTCGGATTGAGCGACTACCGACGTTAGGCGAGGGATAACGACATGGCTGACCAACTTCAGCATGCAACCGAGGCATTGCGGAAAGCTCTGGTCCAGGTCGAGCGCCTGAAGAGCAAGAACCGGGCGCTGCTGGAACGCTCCGGCGAGCCGATCGCGATCGTCGGTATGTCGTGCCGATTCCCGGGCGGGGTCGACTCACCGGACAGCCTGTGGGACATGGTCGCCGACGAGCGCGATGTGATGTCGGAGTTCCCGACCGACCGCGGCTGGGATCTGGCCGGGCTGTTCGACGACGACCCGGATGCGCCGCACAAGTGCTACGCGCGCGCCGGCGGATTCGTCGACGACGTGGCGGGTTTCGATGCGGCATTTTTCGGCGTGGCACCGAGTGAGGCACTGGCCACCGACCCGCAGCATCGCATGTTGCTGGAGCTGTCGTGGGAAGCGTTGGAGCGGGCCGGCATTGACCCGACCACGTTGCGGGGCAGCGCCACCGGAGTGTTCGCCGGAATCATCGCGCAGGGCTACGGGATGCTCGCCGAAGAGATCGAGGGCTACCGGCTGACCGGTATGACGTCCAGCGTCGCGACCGGCCGAGTGGCCTACGTGCTGGGCCTGGAAGGCCCGGCGGTATCGGTCGACACCGCGTGCTCATCATCGTTGGTGGCCTTGCACATGGCGGTGCAGTCGTTGCGGTCGGGGGAGTGCGATCTGGCACTGGCCGGTGGCGCGACCGTCAATGCCACGCCAACGGTTTTCGTCGAATTCAGCCGGCACCGGGGCCTGTCTCCGGATGGCCGGTGCAAGCCTTTCGCGGGGGCCGCCGACGGGGTCGGCTGGTCCGAGGGCGGCGGAATGCTGGTGGTCGAACGGCTTTCGGATGCCCAACGGTTGGGCCATCGGGTGCTCGCGCTGGTGCGCGGTACTGCGGTCAACCAGGACGGCGCTTCCAATGGGCTCACCGCACCCAACGGTCCTTCCCAACAGCGGGTGGTGCGCACCGCCTTGGCCAACGCCGGGCTGAGCGCCGGAGAAGTGGACGTGGTCGAGGCCCACGGAACCGGAACGACATTGGGCGACCCGATCGAGGCTCAGGCGCTGCTCGCCACCTACGGCCAAGATCGCGCCGAGCCCGGAAAGCCCTTGTGGCTGGGGTCGATCAAATCGAACATGGGTCACACGCAGGCCGCCGCCGGCGTGGCCGGCGTGATCAAGATGGTCCAGGCGATGCACCACGAGGTGCTGCCGGCGACGTTGCACGTGGATGCGCCCAGCCCCCATGTGGATTGGTCGGCGGGTGCGGTGTCGCTGTTGACCGAAGCGCAGGCGTGGCCCGCCAATGGTCGGGCCCGGCGTGCCGGGGTGTCATCGTTTGGGATCAGCGGCACCAACGCGCACGTGATCATCGAGGAGTGCCCGCCGGCTGAGCCCACCGAGAGCGCTCCGCAACCGCCGGTGGCGCCGTGGGTGGTGTCGGCCAAGAGTGCAGCGGCGCTGGCGGCACAGGCCGCTCGGCTGACCGAATCCATTGGTGCCCGTGAGCAATTGGGTATCGCAGATGTTGGATGGTCGCTGGCGGGGCGGTCGACATTTGAGCATCGCGCGGTCGTGCTCGGCGGCGATCGCGGCCAGTTGCTGGCCGGACTGGCCGAGCTGGGCGACGGGGTGCCTGGCGGTTCGGTGATCACCGGCCACGCCGCACCGGCGGGCAAGACCGTCTTCGTCTTCCCCGGCCAGGGCTCGCAGTGGATCGGGATGGGTGTCGAATTACTGGACTCCGCACCGGTTTTCGCGGCCCAGATGAACGCCTGCGCGGAGGCGTTCGCCGAGTTCGTGGACTGGTCGTTGATCGACGCACTGCGCGGCGCGCCGGGCGCGCCGAGCCTGGACCGCGTCGACGTCGTCCAGCCGGCGCTGTTCGCGGTGATGGTGTCGTTGGCCGAATTGTGGCGGTCGATCGGGGTACGACCGGACGCCGTCATCGGTCATTCCCAGGGCGAGATCGCCGCGGCCTACGTCGCCGGTGCCCTATCGCTGCGCGAGGCCGCACGCGTGGTGACCCTGCGCAGCAAACTGCTGTTGGCGCTGTCCGGCCGCGGCGGGATGGCCTCGCTGGCATGTGGAACCGATCAAGCGCGAGAGCTGTTGGCGCCCTATGGCGATCGGGTCAGCATCGCCGCGATCAATGGACGATCAGCGGTCGTGCTGTCCGGTGAGGTGGCCGCCCTCGACGAGATCGTCGCCGAGTGCACCGAGCGTGAACTCCGGGCCCGCCGTATCGACGTCGACTACGCATCGCACTCCGTCGCCGTCGACGCGATCCGCGAGCAGCTCGCCGAGGCGCTGGCGGGTATCGAACCGCAGTCGGCGCGCACCGTATTCTTCTCCACGGTCACCGGCGGCATCCTCGACACCGCCGAACTCACCGCCGACTACTGGTTCCGCAACATCCGCCAGACCGTCGAATTCGCCTCTGCGGTGCGGACCGCATCGGCAAGCGGCTACCGGACATTCGTCGAATCCAGCCCGCACCCCGCCCTGATCGCGGGCATCGAGGACACCGCCACCGGCTGCGTCGGCGACCCCGCCGAAGTTACCGTGGTGCCCACTCTTGGCCGCGAAGACGGCGGCCTCACCCGGTTCCTCAGTTCAGCGGCCCAGGCATACGTGTCGGGCGTCAAGGTGGATTGGCGCGCCGCAGTGCCGGGTGCCGGGTTCGTCGAGTTGCCGACATATGCCTTTGAACGACGGCGCTTTTGGCTCTCCGGTGAGGGCGCTGCGATCGACGCCGCCGGCTTGGGGCTGGGAGCCGGCGAGCATGCGCTGTTGGGTGCCGTGGTGGAACTACCGGACTCGGGAGGGGTGGTGCTGACGGGTCGGCTGTCGCCGGCCACCCACGGTTGGTTGAACGATCACGCGGTCGACGGGCGGGCCGTGTTCCCCGGCGCGGGCTTCGTCGAGTTGGCCATCCGGGCCGGCGACGAGGTCAGCTGCCCGGTGGTCGACGAGTTGACTTTGCAGGCGCCGTTGCTGCTGCCGTCCTCAGGGTCGGTCGCCGTACAGCTGGTGGTGGGCGCCGCTGAGAAATCCGGCCAGCGCAGTCTGTCCGTATTCTCCAGGAACAGTGTGGATTCCGGATGGACCTGCCATGCGACGGGACAGGTGTCATCCAGACCGGTCGAGCCGGGCGCCGACCTGTCGGTGTGGCCGCCCGAAGACGCGACTCCCGTCGATGTGACCGACGGCTACCAGCGACTGGCGGCACGCGGCTACCAGTACGGTCCGGCGTTCCAGGGTCTGACCGCGCTGTGGCGTCGCGGCGAGGAGTTCTTCGCCGAGATAACGCTGCCGCAAGCGGCCGGCGGTGTCGGTGGATTCGGTGTGCATCCGGTGCTGCTGGATGCGGCCCTGCACGCGGCGGCAATGACGTTCGACACGGCCGAAGTGGCCGAGATAGCCCTGCCGTTCTCGTGGCAGGGCGTGTCGCTGCACGCGGCGGGCGCGTCGTCGGTGCGGGCGCGGATTGCGCCTTCGGGTCCGTCGGCGGTGTCGGTCGAACTGGCCGACGGGCTGGGGCTGCCGGTGCTGACGGTGACATCGATGGTCGCGCGACCGATTTCCCAGCAGCAGTTGATGGCTGCGGTTTCCGGCGTAGGCGGAGATCGGCTCTTCGAGCTTGCGTGGTCGCCGACGTCGGCCGCCTCACCCGCCGAGACGCCGGCGTACGAGGTGTTCGAATCCATATCGGCGACCGGGGATCCCGTGTCGGCCAGCTACGAGCGCGTCCACGCAGCTCTGGCGGCGCTGCAGTCGTGGTTGACCGAGCATGATTCCGGCGTCCTGGTGGTGTCGACGCGCGGCGCGGTGGGGTTGGCGGGCGAGGACGTCACCGATCTTGCCGGTGCCGCGGTGTGGGGGCTGGTGCGTTCGGCCCAGACCGAGCACCCCGGCCGGATCGTTCTGGTGGATTCCGATGCACCGCTGAGTGATACGACCCTGGCACGGCTATTGGCGGTTGGTGAGCCGCAGCTGGTGTTGAGGAGCGAGACGATTCACACCGCGCGAGTCCGCGGCAGCCGCGCGGTGGACGGCGTGCTGGTGCCGCCCACCGACGGCCCGTGGCGGCTGGGTCTGTCAACCGCGGGCACCTTCGAAAACCTGCGCCTGGAACCGGTTCCCCACGCCGACGCGCCATTGGAACCCGGCCACGTTCGGGTGGCGATGCGCTCCATCGCCACCAACTTCCGCGACGTCATGATCACGCTGGGCATGTTCACCCACGACGCGCTGATCGGCGGCGAAGGCGCCGGTGTCGTCGTCGAGGTCGGCCCCGGGGTCACCGAATTCGCGGTCGGCGACGACGTTTACGGATTCTTCCCGGACGGAAGCGGCACGCTGGTCGCCGGCGATATCCGGCTGTTGCTCCCCATGCCATCGGACTGGTCGTACGCCGAAGCCGCTGCGATATCAGCCGTTTTCACCACGGCCTACTTCGCGTTCGTTCACCTCGCCGACGTCAAACCGGGCCAGCGGGTGTTGGTGCACGCCGGTGCCGGTGGGGTGGGAATGGCCGCCGTGCAGTTGGCCCGGCACCTCGGACTGGAGGTGTTCGCCACCGCCAGCCGCGGCAAGTGGGACACGTTGCGGGCGATGGGCTTTGACGACGACCACATCGGCGACTCGCGCACGCTGGAGTTTGAAGACAAATTCCGTGCGCTCGTCGGTGAGCGGGGCATGGACGTCGTGCTGGACTCGCTGGCCGGTGAGTTCGTCGACGCCTCACTGCGACTGGTCGCCCCAGGCGGGGTCTTCCTGGAGATGGGTAAGACCGACATCCGCGACCCGGGAAAGATCGCCGAGGACTATCCCGGCGTGCGCTATCGCGCCTTCGACCTCTTCGAGCCCGGTCGCAACCGCATGCACCAGTACATGCTCGACCTTGCCGAGCTCTTCGACGCCGGCGTGCTGCGGCCGCTGCCGGTCACCGCATTCGACGTGCGGCGTGCACCCGCGGCATTGCGGTATCTGAGTCAGGCTCGTCATACCGGCAAGGTCGTGCTGTCGATGCCCGATGCCTGGACGCAGGGCACCGTGGTGATCACCGGCGGTACCGGCATGGCGGGTTCGGCGCTGGCCCGCCACTTGGTGGCCAATCATGATGCGCGGCATCTGTTGTTGATCAGTCGACGCGGCCCCGAGTCGGCTGGCGCTGCGGAGTTGGCTGCGGAGCTGTCGGCTGCCGGTGCCGAGGTGTCGGTGGTCGCCTGCGATGCGGCGGATCGTGCGGCGTTGGCCAAGGTGATCGCGGACATTCCGGTGCAGCATCCGTTGTCGGCGGTAATTCATGCCGCAGGTGTGCTCGACGACGCGGTGGTGACGTCGTTGACGCCGGAGCGGGTCGACGCGGTGTTGCGGGCCAAGGTGGACGCGGCCTGGAATCTTCATGAGCTGACTCAAGACTCGAACGTGTCGGCGTTTGTGCTGTTTTCGTCGATGGCCGGCCTGGTGGGATCGTCGGGCCAGGCCAACTACGCGGCGGCCAACAGCTTCCTCGACGCGCTGGCCGCCCACCGTCGCGCACATGGTCTGCCGGCGATGTCGCTGGGCTGGGGTCTATGGGACCAGGCCAGCGAGATGACCGGCGGGCTCGACGACGCCGGCCGGGCCCGGCTGGCGCGCACCGGCGTGAAGGCGTTGTCGTCGGCGGACGCGCTACAGCTGTTCGACACCGCGATGGTCGTCGACGAGCCGTTCCTGCTGCCGGCCCACATCGACACGACCACCCTGCGGGCCAACGCCGCCGTGGTGCCACCGATGTTCGTCGATCTGATCAATGCGCCGGCTCGTCGGCGGGTCGACGACTCGCTGGCTGCCAGCAAGTCCAAATCGGCTTTGGCGCAACGCATCCACGGCCTACCCGAAGCCGAGCAGGACGCGGTGCTGCTGGATCTGGTGCGCTCGCACATCGCGACCGTGCTGGGCAATACCACTCCGGAGGCCATCGATCCGGACAAGGCGTTCCAGGAGTTGGGCTTTGACTCGCTGACCGCCGTCGAGATGCGCAACAGGCTCAAAGCAGCCACCGGGCTGGCGCTTTCGCCGACGTTGATCTTCGACTACCCGACACCCAGGCGGCTGGCTTCGTATTTCCGGACCGAACTCGCGGGTGTGCCGCAGGAAGTCAAGAACGTCCCCGCGGTGCGGATCACCGGAGACGATCAGATCGCGATCGTCGGCATGGCCTGCCGTTATCCGGGCGGAGTCAACTCCCCGGAAGACCTATGGGACATGGTGATCGAAGGCCGCGACGTCGTCACCGAATTCCCCGGTGACCGCGGCTGGGATCTGCCCAACCTGTACAACCCCGACCCTGACGTTCCCGGCTCGTGCTACACCCGCGCCGGCGGCTTCGTCGAAGGCGTCGGCGACTTCGACCCGGCATTCTTCGGAATCGGCCCCTCAGAAGCGCTGGCGATGGACCCCCAGCAGCGGATGTTCCTGGAGCTGACCTGGGAAGCATTGGAGCGGGCCGGTATTGACCCGACCATGTTGCGAGGCAGTGCCACCGGCGTGTTCGCCGGGGTCTATGCCCAGGGCTACGGCATGGGCGCCGCGCAAGCTGCGGAGGGCTTCCGGCTCACCGGACAGTCGTCGAGTGTGGCGTCCGGACGGGTGTCGTACGTATTGGGGCTGGAGGGCCCGGCGGTGTCGGTGGATACCGCTTGCTCGTCGTCGTTGGTCGCGCTGCACATGGCCGCTCAGTCGTTGCGGTCGGGGGAGTGCGATCTGGCGGTTGCCGGTGGGGTCACCGTCAACGCCACCCCCGACATCTTCGTGGAATTCAGCCGCATGCGCGGGTTGTCCACCGATGGGCGCTGCAAAGCGTTCGCCGGGGCTGCCGACGGCACCGGATTCTCCGAGGGTGGCGGGATGCTGGTGGTGGAGCGGCTTTCCGACGCACGACGCTTGGAGCACCCGGTTTTGGCGGTCGTAAGCGGCTCGGCGATCAACCAGGACGGCGCTTCCAATGGACTGACCGCACCCAACGGCCCCTCCCAGCAGCGAGTGGTCCGCTCTGCATTGGCCAGCGCGGGACTGACCGGCGCGGACGTCGAGGTGGTCGAAGGCCACGGCACGGGCACCACGCTGGGCGATCCGATTGAAGCCCAGGCGATTTTGGCGACCTACGGTCAGGATCGGCAGACGCCACTGTGGTTGGGGTCGATCAAGTCGAACATGGGTCACACCCAGGCCGCCGCGGGTGTCGCGGGTGTGATCAAGATGATCCTGGCGATGCGCCACGAGATGCTGCCGGCCACGTTGCACGTGGATGCGCCCAGCCCGCACGTGGATTGGTCAATGGGTTCCGTGCAGCTGCTGACCGATCAGCAGCCTTGGCCGGCGAATGGTCGGGCGCGTCGGGCGGGGGTGTCGTCGTTCGGCATCAGCGGGACCAACGCGCACGTGATCATCGAAGCGGTCCCGCCGGTCGAGCCGGCCGCTGGGGCAGGCCCGACAGCACCGCCGGCGGTCGTTCCGTGGGTGGTGTCGGCCAAGTCGACGGCCGCACTGGAATCTCAGGCCGCGCGGTTGGCCGGATTCATCGGCGTGCGTGATGACTTGGCTGCCACGGACGTTGGCTGGTCGCTGGCAGGTCGAGCCGCGTTCGAGCAGCGCGCGGTGGTGCTGGGCGCTGACCGAGACCAGTTGCTGACCGGATTGGGCGAGCTGGCCGACGGCCAGGCGGGTGCGTCGGTGATCACCGGGACCGGGCTGACCGGCAAAACCGTGTTCGTCTTCCCCGGCCAGGGCTCGCAATGGCTCGGCATGGGCATGGGCTTACACGCCACCTATCCCGTCTTCGCCGAAGCCTTCAACACCGCGGTCGGTGAGCTGGACCGCCACATGTTGCGCCCGCTGCGCGAAGTGATGTGGGGCCATGACGAAAGCCTCCTGAACACAACAGAATTCGCTCAGCCGGCATTGTTCGCCGTGGAGGTTGCGCTGTACCGCCTGCTGGAGTCCTGGGGAGTGCGTCCCGACTTCGTGATGGGCCACTCGATCGGCGAGTTGACCGCGGCGCACATCGCCGGCGCCCTGTCGCTGGAGAACGCCGCGCTACTGGTGGTCGCGCGGGGCCGTTTCATGCAGGCGTTGCCGTCCGGCGGCGCCATGGTCGCATTGCAGGCCACCGAGGACGAGGTGCGCCCGCTGCTGACCGCCAACGTCGGGATCGCCGCGGTCAACGGTCCGTCGTCAGTGGTGGTGTCCGGAGACGAGCACGCGGTGACCGCCATCGCGGACCAACTGCGAGCCCAAGGCCGGCGGGTCCATCAACTGGCGGTCTCGCACGCCTTCCACTCACCGTTGATGGAACCCATGATCGGCGAATTCAAAGCGGCGGCGCGCGAACTGGCCGTCCACCCGGTCGCCATTCCGGTCATCTCCAATGTGAGCGGAGAGTTGGCCGGCGATGACTTCGCGACAGCCGACTACTGGATCCGCCACATCCGGGCGGCGGTCCGGTTCGCCGACAGCATCCGGCACGCGAATGCGGCCGGCGCCACCCGATTCATCGAAGTGGGACCCGGCGGCGGCCTGACCTCGTCGATCGAGGAATCACTGGCCGAGGCCGACGTGGTGTCCGTGCCGTTGTTGCGCAAAGACCGTCCCGAACCGAACAGCCTGATCACCGGTGTGGCCCAGGCCTTCGTATCCGGCGTCGGCGTCGATTGGCAAGCCGCACTGCCCGGCGCCTCGTTTGTCGAGCTCCCGACGTATGCCTTTGAGCGGCGCCGCTTTTGGCTGTCCGCCGATGAGACCACGGTCGACGCGGCGGGTCTGGGTCTGGCGGCCAGCGAGCACGCACTGCTGGGTGCGGTGGTGGAGCTGCCCAGCTCGGGCGGTGTATTGCTGACTGGCCGGCTTTCCTCGGCAGCGCAGGGCTGGTTGGCCGATCACGCCGTGGGCGGCGTGGTCATCTTCCCGGGTTCAGGCTTTGTCGAACTGGCGATCCGCGCCGGCGACGAGGTCGGCTGCCCCGTCGTCGATGAACTGATGTTGGCTGCCCCGTTGGTGATTCCGGCAACTGGGTCGGTGTCGATGCAAGTCGTCGTCGGTGGCGCTGACGAATCGGGTAACCGCGCGGTGTCGATATATTCACGCGGCGACGCGCACCCGGGCTGGACTCTGCACGCGGAAGGCGTTGTGCGGCCTGGCGCCGCCGAGGCGGGCGCTGACATGTCCAGTTGGCCACCGGTCGGTGCGATACCGGTCGACATCGACGGGCTGTATGACCGGTTGGCCGCGCGCGGATACGGATACGGCCCGGCTTTCCAGGGTTTGACCGCAATGTGGCGCCGTGGCGACGACATCTTCGCCGACGTGTCCCTGCCTGATGACGCCGGTGTGTCACCGGCAGGCTTCGGGGTGCATCCCGCGGTGCTGGATGCTGCCCTGCATGCCGTGATCGTGGCCACCGAGGCCGACCACGACAGCAAAACCGGTGTCCTGGTGCCGTTCTCGTGGCAAGGCGTGTCACTGCATGCGGCAGGCGCGTCGTCGGTGCGGGCGCGCATTGCGCCGTCGGGTCCGTCATCGGTGTCGGTGGAGCTCTTCGACGCGCTCGGGTTGCCGGTGCTGTCGGTGGCTTCGATGGTTGCCCGCCCGGTATCGCGACAGCAGTTGATGGCCGCCGTGTCGGGCTCGGGCCCGGACCGGATCTTCGAAGTCGTCTGGTCACCCGCGGCACCCGGCTCGCACGCCGAGACGCCGTCGTACGACGTGTTTGAATCCCGGCCCGCCGACGACGATCCGCTGGCCTCGACATACGCCCGCACCCACGATGCCTTGGCCGCGCTGCAAGCCTGGCTCTCCGGGAACGACTCCGGAATCCTGCTGGTGTCGACCCGCGGCGCGGTCGGATTGCCAGGGGAGGACGTCACCGACCTGGCCGGTGCCGCGGTCTGGGGACTGGTGCGTGCGGCCCAGACCGAGCATCCCGGCCGCATCGTGCTGGTGGATTCCGATGCGCCGCTGAATGATACGACGATCGCGCAGGTACTGGCAGTCGGGGAGCCGCAGGTCCTGGTCCGCAAGGAAACGGTGTACACGGGTCGCGTGCGCGGCAGTAGAGCGGTGGACGCGCTGTTGACGCTCCCGGCTGACGAGGCGTGGCGACTGGGTATGTCCAGCAAGGGCACATTCGACAACCTGGTCCTGGAGCCCATCCCGGACGCCGACGCACCGCTGCAGCCCGGCCAGGTCCGAGTCGCGGTTCGCACCATGCCGGCCAACTTCCGCGACGTCATGATCGCCCTGGGTCTGTATCCCGACGAGGACGCCGTCATGGGCGTCGAGGCGGCCGGCGTTGTGATCGAAACCGCCCGGGATGTCAAGCGTTTCGCCGTCGGTGACCGGGTGACCGGACTGTTCCCCGATGGCACCGGCAGCATGTCGATCACCGACGCTCGCCTGCTGATGGAGATTCCGGCCGGCTGGTCATACGCCGAAGCCGCCACGGCGCCGGTCGTTTTCACCACGGCCTACTACGCGCTGACTGCCTTGGCCGACGTCAAGCCGGGTCAGCGAATCCTTGTGCATGCCGGCGCCGGTGGTGTGGGTATGGCTGCGGTGCAGTTGGCGCGGCACTTCGGGCTGGAGGTGTTTGCCACCGCCAGTCGCGGCAAGTGGGACACGTTGCGGGCGATGGGCTTTGACGACGACCACATCGGCGATTCCCGCACGCTGGACTTCGAGGACAAATTCCGTGCGGTGACCGCCGGTCGCGGCGTGGATGTGGTGCTGGACTCGCTGTCTGGTGAGTTCGTCGATGCTTCACTGCGACTGGTCGTCCCCGGCGGAGTCTTCCTGGAGATGGGTAAGACCGACATCCGCGACCCCGGGGAGGTCGCCGCGCAGTATTCCGGTGTGCGCTACCGCGCCTTCGACCTGTTCGAGGCGGGGCCCGAACACATCGAGCGCATGCTCACCGAACTGTTCGCGATGTTCGACGACACCACGCTGCGTCCACTTCCGGTCACAGCCTTCGACGTGCGGCGCGCGCCTGCGGCGCTGCGGTATCTGAGTCAGGCTCGTCATACCGGCAAGGTCGTGTTGACTGTGCCTTCCAAGCCAGGTGGCGCCTTCGGGCCGGGCACCGTGGTGATCACCGGTGGCACCGGGATGGCCGGTTCGGCGCTGGCCCGTCACGTAGTCGCCAATCACGGGGTTCGCAATCTGGTGCTGATCGGTCGGCGTGGCCCGGATGCGCCGGGTGCTGCGGACTTGGTCGCCGAGTTGTCCGCTGCCGGGGCCGAGGTCTCGGTGGTCGCCTGCGATGCGGCGGATCGTGCGGCGCTGGCCAAGGTGCTGGCCGACATTCCGGTGCAGCATCCGCTGTCGGCGGTGATCCACACCGCGGGTGTGCTCGACGATGCGGTGGTGACGTCGTTGACGCCGGAGCGGGTCGACGCGGTGTTACGGGCCAAAGTGGACACCGCCTGGAACCTGCATGAGCTGACCAAGGATTCGAATCTGTCAGCGTTCGTGCTGTTTTCGTCGATGGCCGGTCTGGTGGGATCGTCGGGCCAGGCCAACTACTCGGCCGCCAACAGCTTCTTGGACGGCTTAGCGGTGCATCGCCGTAACCGTGGCCTGCCGGCGATCTCGCTGGGCTGGGGTCTGTGGGACCAGGCCAGCAGCATGACCGGTGGACTGGAAGCGGTGGACTTCGCACGATTCGCCCGCGACGGCATCGCCGCGATGTCCTCCATCCAGGCCCTGCAACTGCTTGACACCGCAATGGTGATCGACGAGCCGTTCCTGGTGCCCGCGCACATCGACACCGTGGCCCTCCGGGCTAAGTTCGACGGCGGCACCCTGCCGCCGATGTTCGTCGATCTGATCAACGCCACCGCACGGCGTCAGGTCGACGACTCACTGGCCGCGGCAAAGTCGAAGTCGGCACTGCTGCAACGTCTCGAAGGTCTGCCGCACGACGCGCAGCGGGAGATCCTGCTGGATCTGGTGCGCTCGCACATCGCGACAGTGCTGGGCAATACCACCGCGGAGGCGATCGACCCGGACAAGGCGTTCCAGGAGTTGGGTTTCGACTCGCTGACCGCCGTCGAAATGCGCAACCGGCTCAAATCTGCCACCGGGCTGCCACTGTCGCCGACGCTGATCTTCGATTATCCGAACTCGGCGGCGCTCGCGGGTTACTTCCACCAGGAGTTGGTCGGTGCCTCGGCCGAAGCCGCACGCAAAGCCGCACCCGGCGAGGAGGAGATCCAGCGGGTGCTGGCGTCCATTCCGGTCAAACGCCTCAGGCAGGCCGGGGTCCTGGAATTGCTGCTCGGCCTGGCCAACGAGCCCGAGGGTGACGACGCGGATATGAACAGGGAAAAAGACCTCGCGACAATGGATCTCGACGGCCTGGTCAATGCCGCGTTCCTCGACGACGACTAGTCAGATGAGGTTTGAGGTTCGCCCGTGAGGATCGCCGTCACCGGGGCCAGCGGAGTGATCGGTCGCGGGATGGTCCTACGGCTGCTCAGCACCGGCCACGACGTCGTTGGTCTGGCCCGTCATCGGCCCGAAAGCTGGCCAAGCGCGGCCGCCTTCGTGCAGGGCGACATTCGTGACACGG
>DASXJI010000036.1:0-9442 GCA_036497495.1 Mycobacterium sp. | reverse complement strand
CGACAACACCGGTGCCCAGTGGCGGGCCGACGGGGTGATCTTTGCCGTCCCGGCCGCACGACTCGCCGGGCTGGTCGACACCGTCGCGCCGCGCACCGCGGCGGCGGCCGGGCGCATTCACAGCGCATCATCGGCGGTGCTGGCGATGGCGGTGCCCCGCGGTATCGCCTTCCCGCCGAATTCCGGTGTTCTGGTGGCTAGCGGAGAACAGTTGCACGCCAAGGCAATTACGTTGTCGTCGCGCAAGTGGGGGCGGCGCACCGATGTGGAGCTGTTGCGACTGTCGTTTGGTCGCTTCGGCGACGACCTGGCGGTCCGCGCGTCCGACGACGAGTTGCTGGCGTGGGCGCTCGACGATCTGGCGACCGTTTTCGAGCTAGCAATCGACCCGGTGGATGTCCGCACCCAGCGCTGGCCGGATGCGATGCCCCAGTACGGGCCGGGGCATCGCGACCTGGTCGCCGAACTGCGGGCCGGTTTGCCGCCGACCCTCGCAGTGGCCGGCAGCTATCTCGACGGGATCGGGGTGCCTGCGTGCATCGGTGCGGCCGGGCGGGCGGTGACCAGCGCGATCCGGGCGGTCGAAACCGCCGTGGCACGATAGTCCTCATGGCCCGCTTGGACTACGACGCTCTGAACGCAAGCGTTCGCTACCTGATGTTCTCGGTGTTCTCGGTCAGCCCAGGGCAACTCGGCGAAGACCGCGAGGCCGTCGTGGACGAAACCGCGACCTTTTTCAAGGAACGCGAAGAACACGGCGTCGTGGTGCGCGGCCTTTACGACGTCGCCGGACTGCGGGCCGACGCCGACTTCATGATCTGGACGCACGCCGAGCGGGTCGAAGCGCTGCAAGCCACCTACGAGGACTTCCGCCGGACCACGACGTTGGGTCACGCCTCGACGCCGGTATGGAGCAGCGTCGCGCTGCACCGGCCGGCCGAATTCAACAAGAGCCACATTCCGGCGTTTCTGGCCGGCGAAGATCCGGGCGCCTACATCTGCGTCTACCCGTTCGTGCGGTCCTACGAGTGGTATCTGCTGCCCGACGAGGAGCGTCGGCGCATGCTCGCCGAACACGGCATGGCGGCCCGCGAGTACAAGGACGTCCGGGCCAATACGGTGCCGGCGTTCGCGCTCGGGGACTACGAATGGCTACTGGCGTTCGAGGCACCGGAACTGCACCGCATCGTCGACCTGATGCGGGAACTGCGGGCCACCGACGCACGCCGACACACCCGTGAAGAGACGCCGTTCTTCACCGGGCCGCGAGTTCCAGTCGAGCAGCTGGTGAATTCGCTGCCCTGAACCGGCAAGGGGAGACATGACAACGCAATTCGATCCCAACGATCCCACCCGTTTCGAAGAGATGTACCGCGACGAACGGGTCGCGCACGGCCTGCCCGCCGCCACACCGTGGGACATCGGCGGCCCGCAGCCGGTGGTGCAGCAACTGGTCGCGCTCGGCGCGATCAAGGGCGAGGTCCTGGACCCGGGCACCGGTCCGGGCCATCACGCCATCTACTACGCGTCAAAGGGATACTCGGCCACCGGAATTGACGGTTCGGAAGGTGCGGTACAGCGGGCCCGCGAGAACGCCCGCAAGGCCGGGGTGTCGGTGGACTTCCAGCTGGCTGACGCGACGAAGCTCGACGGTCTGGACAACCAATTCGACACCGTTGTGGATTGTGCGTTCTACCACACGTTTTCGACCGAGCCGCAGCTGCAGCGGTCCTATGCGCGGGCCCTGCACCGGGCCACCAAGCCGGGAGCACGGCTGTACATGTTCGAATTCGGGATAGGCAACGTCAACGGATTCTACATGCCGCGTTCGCTGTCCGAGGACGACTTTCGGGGGGTGCTGCCCGATGCCGGCTGGGAAATCACCTATCTGGGGCCAACGACCTACCAGATCAACATGAGCTCGGAGAGTCTCGACCGGATGCTGGCGCGCAGCCCCGAAATGGCCGAGCAGATGAAGCCGATGGCCGATCGGTTCCGGACCATCGAGCCGTGGCTGACCGACGGCCGTGCGCATGCCCCGTTCTGGGAAGTGCACGCCACCCGGGTGGACTAGCTCTTTGCGCCGAGTGGACAGTTATGACGCGCGATCGGCCGAAACGCGCGTGATAACTGGCCACTCGCCGCTTACGATCCGGCCGGCACCAGCCGCAGCGAAATCGAGTTGATGCAGTAGCGCTGGTCGGTGGGCGTCGGATAACCCTCGCCCTCGAAGACGTGGCCGAGATGGCTGTGACAATTGGCGCACAGCACCTCGGTGCGGGTGGCGCCCATCGAATGGTCGGGGCGCAGGATCACCGCGTCGGAGTTCGCCGGGTCGAAGAATGACGGCCAGCCGCAATGGGATTCGAACTTCTCCGCGCTGCGGAACAGCTCGGCGCCGCAGGCTCGACATTGATAGACGCCTTCGGTCTTGGTGTCGGTGTACTCACCGACGAACGGACGCTCGGTTCCGGCGCGGCGCAACACGTCGAACTCCTGCGGGTTGAGTTTCTTGCGCCACTCGTCGTCGCTGAGTTGGACGCTCGGCTGCTGCTGCTGGGAGGTCATGCCTCCACGCTAGCGCCAATGGCGGTGATCCGCTGCGCCCGGCCGCGCCGCGCTTGCGATCACCGCGCACGCGGTTGCGGAGGCGTCACCCAGGGCGGATCGATGCCGTCGTCCAAGCGGTTTTCGGCCTTGGCGTCGACGTAGCGGAAGTACAGCACGGTGAACACCACGATCAGCAGCAGCGACCAGCCGTAGGTGATCTTCAGGTACTCCAAGGGCCGCCCCACGTACATCCAGTTCAACAGCAGCCAGCGGTCCATGGTCAGGCATCCGTAGATGCCCAGCCACGCCGGCCAGTTGCGGATCACCGAATTGGGCAGCACCACCGTCATCAGGAACGGGAACAGCATCATCGAGTAGTAACCCTGGGCCAGCGACAGCACCAACCAGGACCACAGCAACAGCACGCCCGACGATGTGGTGATCCAGAACAGCGGGTCGCGGGTGCGGTAGTAGCGATACAGCAGCCACAAGCTGCCAATTGCCAACAGCGTGAACAGGATTCGTAGCAACGCGATCAGCCAGAACGGCAGGCCGAAGTACACCCCGTTGCCCTCGATCGAGCTGTTGAAGTAGTCCCGCACCCCCAGGATGTAGGGCATCGTGCGGGTGACGAAGTCCATCGGGCGCACCACCAGGGGTAGCGCGGCGGCGTTGATGACCAGCGGGACCGCGATAGCCGGCACCAGCGCCCGCCACTGCCGGTTCAGCAGTGGCAGCAACAGCAGTGGTCCGAGCAACGGTTTCAGCGTCAGCGTCAGCCCGATCGCGAGACCCGCCCACCATTGACGGCTTTTCCTGCCGTCCAAAAGCCACCGCAGGAACAACGTCTCCGCCAGCAGGACGCAGCCGTTGATATTGGTGAAAACCAGTGTGTTGGTGACAGATTCGGTGCAAAACATCGCCAGCAGCAGCGCCGGGGCCGCCACCGAACTCAGGCTGAACTTGAACATCCGCAATAACACGTATGCCGCCAGGATGATCGCTGCGCTGTTGATCGCGATGAACAAGTACCGCGACTCCGCGAAGGGCAGATAGCCGAAAGGCGCCATGATCAGCGTGCCGCCGGGTGGATACAGGTAGTGCGGGTCGACGTAGTCGAAATGCTCGTTGTAGATGTCCCAGCCGCGCCGGAAGTTCAGCACCGCGCGATAGACCGGTTTGAAATCGTCGGTGATGTTGCCGTTGGTGGTCACCACGATCGTGCGGTGGATCACCGCGAGGATGGCCACCGGCCACAGCACCGAGCGCAAGATGGTCGCGGTGCTCGGGGCGGCGGTGCGAGGGGCAAACACGGTCTGCGTCCAGTCGCGCAGACCCGCACGAGGGGATTCAACTGAAGTCATGAGCGCCGCTCCTCCTCATCGCTGCGCTCTGCATCGTCGTCGGCGCGCGTCACGAGCGCACCCTATACGGGCCGAAGGATCAGGCAGGACAGTAGGTGTCGGTGGCGGGCAAGTTGCCGCTGTCGAGGTAGCCGACCAGCGGGGGGACTGCACACGACGAGTAGACGCTCGCGCCGTGGCCGATGCCCTGCCACATCACCCGCTTGCTGGCCGCGGTCGCGTTGATGATGGTGGCGGCGGTGGCCGAGACGCCTTCCTCCCCGACGATCGGGTCGCTCTGCACACCCATCAGCAGCACGTTGACCTTGAGGACCTTCGGCGGTTGGGGTGTTTGAGTGCTCGGCCACGAGACGCACTTGACCAAGTTGAGGGCGCCGACGGTGCCGAACTCGGGGTAGAGCTTGGCCCAGGCCACCACCAACTCGCGGATGCGATCGGGCGTGGGCCGGTTCACCGCGTCGCTGCAGGTGTTGACGAATTGTCCATCGGTGCCGGTGGTGGCCTGTGCCCGGTTGATCAGGCTGGTCAGCAGGTTGGTGTCACCGGCACGGGCGCTGTTCAGCGCGGCGGCCAGGTCGTTGGTGGTGCCGACCCGGTCGCCGGTGGGGAAGCCCAGCGCGATGCTGATGGCTCTGGCGATGGAGGCCACCGACGCACCCGCTGGACCGTGGCCGGCGCGGGCGTCGGCCAGCATCGAGCTCACGGCGGCTTTCGGGTCGGGGCCCAGCGGGCAGTTCACCGCCGCGCATTGGGCGGCGAACGCGTCCAGCGCCGCCTCCTGCCCCTTGACCTTCTGCTCGGCCGCGGCTTCGGCGCCCACACCGAGCGCCACCGGCGAGTCGAGCACCAGCCTGGCGACCCGGTCCGGGTGTGCACTGGCATAGGACAGCGCCACCTGGGCGCCGTTTCCGATGCCGATCAGCGCCAGCGCGGGCACGTCCCAGGTGCTGCGCAGCCGTTCGATATCGGTGGCGGCGTGGGTGTTGTCGTAGCCGGAGTCGCCGGGCGCGATGGTGTCGGTGCAGCTGGTGGTGGCATTTTGCACGATGTCGGCGAGATTGGCGACGGGATCGTTGCCCGCCTGGAACTGCGCCTGATCGTGGATCGCTTGGCGGTCGAACTGGTCGAGGCAGTCGATCGGGCTCGATGAGCCCATGCCGCGCCGGTCGATGGCCACGATGGGGTGTTTTTGCAGCACGTCGGCGCCGGCGCGCGCCAGCCACACCGCCAGTTGCAGCGACGACGGCAGGTCCGAACCGGTGGTGAAGACCAGCGGACCGGCATCGCCGGGCGTCTGCGCCGAGCGAGCGCGCATCACGCCGATGCTCAGCGTCCCGGCAGCGCCGTTGACCGGGTCGAGATCGGCGTCATAGCTTGAGCATTCCAGCTTGACGCCCACCGGTGCGGGAACCGCCGCGTCGCCGAAACCCCGCGCTGTGCAGTCGTGCCACGGCAAGTCGTTCTTCGGCTTGGCAATCGGCGGTGGGGCATTGGGTGCCGTCGACTTCGTCGCCTTTCCCTGCGGCCGGGCGCCGGCGTTGGTGGCAAAACGCGGATTGGCGGCCAGTCCAGGTGCGCAGCCGGCCAGCAATGCGGTCACCACAACCAGCGACGTGATGAATGCGGCGCGCCGGCTCATGCCGACCACAGTAGCCATTGGTCGATCAGACGTGGCGCACGTAGCGCGTGTACAGGTAGCCATCGTCGTCGGCGAGGACGTGAGCCGGCCGCATTCCGGTCAGCACCTGCTCGGGGCCGGTGGCGATCCGCCCGGCCTGGCCGCCGATCAGGGTCGGCGCGATAGTCAGGCACAGTTCGTCCAACAGGCCGTGGTCGACGAATGAGCTGAACAGCATCGGACCGCCCTCGGTCAACACCCGACGCAGGCCGCGATCGGCCAGCACGGCCAGCAGCGTAGCCTCGTCGACTCGCGTCGGGTCGCCTGCCGAGCACTCGACCACGTCGGCCAGGCCGGCCAGTCCGCGCTGGATTTGGTCGGCCGCCGCCGCGCAGGTCAACACTAGTGGCGGCACCTCGGTACGGGTGAACGCCGGCATATCCCGCCCCAGGCGGCCGGACTTGGTCACGATCGCCAGCTGCGGGACTTCGCTTTGCCCGCAGGCCTGCCGACGCCCCCGCTGGGCCACCGATGGGCGAGCGCCGGCATAATTCTCGACTCGCACCGTGCCCGCGCCGACCAGAATCACGTCGGCCAGTTCCCTCAGCAGGCTGAAAACCGCTCGATCACCGGGCCCGCCCAGCTGGCCCGTCGTGCCGCCAAAGGTCGCGGCGCCGTCGAGGCTGGCGATGAAGTTCGCGCGGAGCCACACGCCGTCGTGGTCGGCGGGGTAGCTGTAGAGATCGGGCAGTTCGGCGCTGTCGAGGTCGCGGGTGGTGCCAAGCAGCCGCAACCGCGACCCACCTGCACCGTCAGCCATGCCGATGATTGCAACACGTCGGTAGGGTGCCTGCATGCGCGGGGTTGCTCGTCTGGTCGACCGGCGGCCCACCGTGTCACCGGAGCGGTTGATCGCTCAGCTGACGCCGCCGCCGACTTTCGCCGACGCGAGCTTCGCGACCTATCACCCCGATCCGGCTGAGCCGACTCAATCGGCCGCCGTTGCGGCGTGCCAACGGTTTTGCGAGCGGGCTGTCGAACGCCGTCGCGGGCGCAGAAGGCTTCTCGGCAGACGAGAAGCCTCGCCGGGTGTCGGGCTGTATCTGGACGGTGGTTTCGGCGTCGGCAAGACGCATCTGTTGGCCGCCGCCTATCGTCAGCTACCCGATGATCCGGCCCACCCCAAAGCTTTTGCGACTTTCATGGAACTCACTCAGCTCGCCGGGGTTTTCGGTTTTGTCGAATGCATCGATCTGCTGGCCGATTACACGCTGCTGTGTATCGACGAGTTCGAGTTGGACGACCCGGGCGACACCACGCTGATTTCGCGGCTGCTTTCCCAACTCGTCGAGAGCGGTGTGTCAGTGGCCGCCACCTCCAACACCCTGCCCGAGCAGCTCGGCGAGGGGCGCTTCGCCGCCGACGACTTCCTACGCGAAATCAGCACGCTGGCAGCAATATTCGATGTGGTTCGGATCGAGGGGCCGGACTACCGGCACCGCGACCTGCCGCCTGCACCGCAACCACCGTCTGAGGACGAGGTCGCTGCTCGTGCCTCGGCCGTGGCCGGCGCGACCTTGGACGACTTCGACGCGCTCTGCGCCCATCTGGCCACCATGCATCCGTCGCGCTACCTGGCGCTGGTCGATGGGGTGACGATGGTCTGTGTGATCGGTGTGCACACCGTCGACGATCAGAACGTCGCGCTGCGACTGGTGGCCTTGACCGATCGGCTCTACGACGCCGGCATACCGGTGCTGGCTTCGGGGGAGAGGCTCGACCGCATCTTCGGCGACGAGATGCTGGCCGGCGGCTTTCGCAAGAAGTACCTGAGGGCCACTTCGCGACTGCTGGCGCTGAGCGCGGCCGTCAACGCTTAAGCCGCGTCCGACCGCCGGACCATGACGTAGTCGCTTTCAGTGTGAGCGCCCAACCGGAAGCTTCGCATTCCGTTGACGGTAAAGCCGTGCCGCTTGTAAAACTGTTGAGCACGTTCGTTTTTCTGGTTCACACCGAGCCATACGCAGCCGGTGCCCCATTCGGCGGCGGCCGCGAGGGCTGCGTCCATCAACGCCGTCGCCACGCCCGCGCCGTGGTGTGCCGCCAACACGTACATCTTCGAGATCTCGGCGGCCGGTCGAATGTCGACCGCGTGCTGCACCTCCGGATCGTCGCTGACGCCGCTAATCAGCATGGCGTAACCAATGATTCGGCCTTCGCGAGCGGCGGTGAAGATACGCCGCTGCGGGTCGGCGAGATATTCCGCGAAACGCGCGTCGGACAGGTTGGCATCGATGAACGAGGCCACGTCCGCGGGCGCGACCGACGGGGGACAGGCCAGTGGAAAAGTGCGGGCCGCAACCGCAGCCAATTCAGCAGCGTCGACGCTGCTCGCTGAGGCGATCCGGACTACAGGTTCCACTGTGCGAGGTGGTAGCCCGTCTTCTTGTCCAGCAGAACAACATTGGCGACCGGGTCGCGGTAGGCCTCCCAGTACACCCCGCCACGAACGATCGAGCCGGCCGGCGCATTGGCCAGCGCGGCATCCAGCGCATCAGGGGCGTCGGACGCGCGGGACTTGTACGCGTCGCCGAACGGGGTGACCCCGTCGAAGGTGAAATCGGTGAGCATCTGATATGGGTTCGGCACCCGAACCGCGTGAACCGCCACGTCGGCGCGCATCACCGCGCTGTTCGGGAAACTCTTGACCGGGACGCCGACGCGGTTGTAGCCGAAACCTGGCGGCGGGTCGACGGGTTGCACGCTGCTAACGGTGATGTCGGCGATCATTTTTCCGGTGTCGACCCGCAACGTGTCGCCGAGATGGCCGATCGGTGCGTCGCCGGCCGACGCGCGGGGTACCGCGATCAGCGTGGCCGCGACGACGGTAATCACGGCAACCAGGTAGCGGCGCATCTTTCCTCCTCGACGACCATCGCATGATGGCACACTGCGGGGCTCACGTCGTCGGGTTGTACAACCCTCAGCTTTTCTTGTCGGCGGCCATTGACGTGAGCACGGCGGCCAGATCGGCCTCGGCGCGGTCCTTGTCGACGCCGGCCTGATGCAGCGAACCGCTGCCGTCTTCGAGTTCGAGCAGGGCAAGCAGAATATGTTCGGTGCCAATGTAGTTGTGTCCCAGCCGAAGTGCTTCACGAAAGGTCAGCTCGAGCGCTTTGCGGGCCGTCCCGCTGAAAGGGATCAGCGCCGGCACCGTGTCCGCGGCGGCCGGCAGCGTGATCGAGTCCCGCAGCGATTCGGGGTCGATGCGTTGGCCTCGCAGCAGTTTGGTGACCAGTGCCTCAGGGTCGTTCAGCATCCCGAGTATCAGGTGGTCCGGGGTGATCTCGTTGTTGCCGGCCTCGTGTGCGGCATTCTGCGCGGCCACCACGGCGTTGCGGGCTCGGGGAGTGAAGCGCTCGAAGCCGCCGTTCGGGTCGAGCGTGGTGGTCTCGGCGCGCAACACGAAGCGCTTCTGGGCGGCCTGCTTGGTCACGCCCATGCTCTTGCCGATATCGGTCCAGGAGGCCCCTGACCGGCGGGCCTGATCGACGAAATGCCCGATCAGATGGTCGGCGACTTCACCGAGATGCTCGGCTGTCAGGACCGCGTCGCTGAGTTGGTCCAGCACGTCGGTGTGCACCTTTTTGATGGTGGTGATCAGCTCGTCGAGTCGGACGGGATGGGATTGAACCATGGCGTCAACACTAGGTTGACGGGCGTGCATTCGTCAACTTCAAGTTGACGCACATCGCGTGGGCGTCAACCCTTCGCGTAGCCGCGCCGGACCGTGCGATCCAAGATCCCCAGCGATGCCCGCAGCGCGGCTTCGGACAGGACCGGGAAAATGCCGGCCTCCCGCCACTTCTCGTCGATCTGCGACCAGTCATAGAACGATGTGACGAGGGTG
>DASXJI010000035.1:0-4665 GCA_036497495.1 Mycobacterium sp. | reverse complement strand
TTCCGGGCGCGGTGCGGGAATTGGCGGTGGCGCACAAGCTGGTAGTCACGCTGGAGGACAACGGGGTGGCCGGTGGGGTCGGTTCGGCCGTGTCAGCCGCGTTGCGGGCCGCCGAGATCGACGTGCCATGTCGCGATGTCGGCCTGCCGCAACAGTTCTTCGATCACGCGTCGCGTGGCGAGGTACTCGCCGCCGCCGGTCTGACCGACCAGGACGTGGCCCGCCGGGTGACCGGCTGGATTGCCGCGTTGTCGCGCGACGATGCGGGCCGGGACGATGCGGGGGCCGCGATCACCGAGCAGCTGGACTGACGTCGTCGCTGTCTTTCGGCGGCGGTTGCAACGCCGCGGCCAGCACGGGCACCACTAACTCGCGCTGCCAGTTTCTTGCCTGACCGGCCGCTAGAAACTTGTCGACCGCGGCTGCCGCGTCGTCGGCGCTGCGGTGGCGCCGCTCCTCCTCATCGCTTCGCTCTGCATCGTCGTCGGCGCTGCGGTGGCGCCGCTCCTCCTCATCGCTTCGCTCTGCATCGTCGCCGGCGCGATCCCAATCCCAGCACAGCCGCCGGACCAGGTCGGGCGTGACCAGGTTCTCCGATGGCACCGTCACCTGCTCGGACAACTCCCGCAGCGCGGCGCGGGCGGCGTCGAGCCGCGCCGCGGCCTCCGGCCTGCGCCGAGCCCAGCGCGCCGGCGGCGGTGGACCGTTGGGCGGTTCGGTTTCGTCTCCGGGGCCGGGCCTTTCGCGCGCGACCTTCAGCGCCGCCAACCATGTGGCGGCACTGCGGCGTTGCCTTTTTCCGCCGAAGATCGGCAGGGCGACCAGATCGTCAACGGTCTTCGGGTCGGCGGTGGCGGCGTCGATGATCGCAGAGTCGGGCAGGATGCGCCCCGGGGCGATGTCGCGGCGTTGCGCGATTTCGTCTCGGACCGTCCACAGTTCGCGTACGGCGGCCAAGCCACGCTGGTTGCGCACCCGGTGAATGCCTGAGGTGCGGCGCCAGCGGTCTCGGCGGGTCGCCGGCGGGGCTTGGTCGGCGCCGCTCCGAAGGTAGTCGAATTCCTCTGCGGCCCAGGCGGTCTTGCCCTGCTCGGCGAGCACCGCTGCGATCGACTCGCGCAGGCCGATGAGCACCTCGACGTCGAGGGCCGCGTAGTTGAGCCAGGCGGCCGGCAAGGGACGTCGCGACCAGTCGGCCGCGCCGTGGCCCTTGGCCAGCCCGATACCGAGCAGCCGCTGCGCCATCGCCGCCAAGTTGACTCGGTCGAAGCCGGCCAGCCGGCCGGCCAACTCGGTGTCGTACAACGCCGGCGGCCGCATGCCGACCTCGGCCAGGCATGGCAGATCCTGGTCGGCTGCGTGCAGGATCCACTCGTCCTCGGTCAGCACATCGGCGACGGGCCGAAGCACGGTCGGCGGGTCGCCGCCGTGGCTGACCGGATCGATGAGAACGGTGCCGGCCCCGGCCCGCCGGATCTGAATCAGGTACGCGCGGTTGGAGTATCGGAAACCCGAGGCCCGCTCGGCGTCGACCGCGAACGGACCGTGGCCGCCCGCGAGCAACTCAGCGGCGGCCTTGATCTCGCCGGCGGTCGTGGACAGGTCGGGCACCCCGTCGGCGGGATGGAGCAGCGGCGTGACGTCAGGTTCCGCGGCGTCGGGCGTTTCGGTTGGTGCTTCTGTCGGCTCCGGAGCCATGTCAAACGCGCGACCGGGTGCCCAAATCTGTCACCCCGACCGGTGGCAGCCCCGCGGCGTGCTCCAGCACTTCGCAGAACGCCTCGACATGAGTACCGATGTCGGTGGTGAGTGCCGTCCACGACGCGCGCAGCTCCAGCTGGTGTGCGCGCGGTGGTCCGGAGATGTCGCCGTAGCGCACCGAGGTGGTGGCGGTCACGGTGCCCCCGAGCGCGGTGACCTGCTCGGCGCGTGCGTCCAGCGCCTCCACCAACCAGCTCCACGCGACTTCCGGCAGCAGCGGGTCGACCGCTTCGCTGGAATCCAGATCGGCCTGGATGTAGGCGACCAGCCGCATGGTGCCGTCCCAGGCGTCGGCGCCTTCGGGGTCGTAGAGCAGGATCAACCGGCCGAACGCGTCGCCGTCGGACCGCTCCGGGACGATGTCGACTTCGGGACGTTTGACCTCAGCGCCCAGCGCGTAGCTGTACGGCGCGAGACGCTGCGGCGGCCGGATGGGGCCCAGCTCGATTTCGGGTCGGACGCTGGCTCCGCTCATCGCCGCTACGGCTTCGCGAAACGGGACCGGTTCGGCTGCTGTCATACGCGCCGCTCCTCCTCGTCGCTCCGCCCCCCGTCCCTGGCGGCCGAGGTCACGGGCGCCGCAATTGTCCGTCGCCACGCTCCGCGTCGTTGCTGGCGGGTCACAGCATCTGACGCTAGACCTATCCGGCGACGCGGCGGTACAGGCGCGCCGTTTCGGTCGCCGGGGTCCGGTGTGGGCGGGCTGCTGTCGCGTGGTCATGTCGTCCTAGTCGGTGGTGAAACGTGCCGGGCGCTTCTCGCGGTGGGCGGCCAGCCCTTCTCGGACGTCCGGGCCGCCGAAGCTTAAAAACTCCAGGCCAAGGGATGTTTCGAAGGCCGGTGCGGCCGTCCGGTACCAGTGGTTGAGGCTGTGTTTGGTGAACCGGATCGCCGATTGCGCACCTTGCGCCAGCTCGGTTGCAATGCGCGTCGCGGTGGTGAGCACCTCGTCGTCGTCCACGCAGAGCGAGACCAGCCCGATGCGTTCGGCCTCGGCGCCGTCCAGCGGCGCGCAGGTGAGCAGGTAGTACTTGGCCTTGGCCATCCCGACCAGTAGCGGCCAGCAGATGGCGGCGTGATCGCCGGCGGCGACTCCGAGCTTGGTGTGGCCGTCGATGATCTTGGCGGTGCGGCCTGCCACCGACACGTCGGCCAGCAGCGCCACCACCAGACCCGCGCCGACCGCAGCGCCGTTGATCGACGAGATCACCGGTTTGTCGAAGTTGACCATGTTGAGCACCAGGTCGCGGGCCTCGCGCATGATCCGCATCCGGTCGTCGTACTCGCCCATGGTCTCGTCGATCAGGTCGAAGCTGCCGCCCGACGAGAAGGCCTTGCCTTCGCCGCGGACCAGCACCGCCCGCACGTCGGGGTCGCGACCGATGGCCGGCCAGACATCGGCGAGGTCGCGGTGCATCTGCGGTCCGACCGAATTCAGCCCGGGCGCGTCCAGAATCAAGTGCAGCACGCCGTGCTCAGCGCGCTCGATTCGCAGGCTAGGGAACTCGTCGTAGCTGACTTCTGGGTGGCGAACTGGCATCCCGGCTCCTGACCACTGGCTCATGGACATTGACGTCGACGACGACGTTACGCACGGCTCGGGGCGCTGCTCGCCGCACCCGTCATACGGCGGTCATGGCAGCATTGACCCCGATGAGTGACCGTCGCACGCTTCCCGAATCGCCCTACCTGGCCGCGGCCGCCGGCCGCAAACCCACCCGAGTGCCGGTGTGGTTCATGCGGCAGGCCGGGCGTTCCCTGCCGGAATACCGGGCGCTGCGCAAGCAGAACACGATGATGGAAGCCTGTTTCGACGCCGGGCTGATCGCCGAGATCACGCTGCAACCGATCCGCCGGCATGACGTCGACGCGGCAATCCTGTTCTCCGACATCGTGGTTCCGCTGCGCGGCGCCGGCGTCGACGTGGATATCGTCGCCGACGTCGGTCCGGTGATCGCCGCGCCGGTGCGCACCGCGGCCGACGTCGACGCCCTGCGGCCGCTGGAACCCCAGGTGGTTCAGCCGGTGTCGGATGCCGTCTCGCTGCTCGTGCGTGAACTGGGGGAGGTGCCGCTGATCGGTTTTGCCGGCGCGCCGTTCACGCTGGCGTCCTACCTCGTCGAGGGCGGCCCGAGCCGCAACCATGCCCGCACCAAGGCCATGATGCTGGCCGAACCGGCGTGCTGGCATGCGCTGATGGAGAAGCTGACCGACCTGACCATCGGTTTCCTGCGGGTACAACTCGATGCCGGGGTGGACGCGATTCAGGTGTTCGATTCGTGGGCGGGCGTGCTGTCGCTGGCCGACTACCGGCGCTACGTGCTGCCGCACAGTTCGCGGGTGTTCGCCACGCTGGCCGATCGTGGCGTGCCGATGACGCACTTCGGGGTGGGCACCGCGGAACTGTTGGGTGCCATGTCGACGGCCGGTGCGACGGTAGTCGGGGTCGATTGGCGGACCTCTCTCGTAGACGCCGCGGCGCGGGTCGAGTCCGGAAAAGCGTTGCAGGGCAACCTCGATCCAGCGGTGCTGCTGGCCGGCTGGGCGACGGTGGAGGAGTCGGCGCGGGCGGTGGTCGATGACGGACGGCTTGCCGTGGACGCCGGCGCGGCCGGGCACATCTTCAACCTCGGCCACGGCGTGCTGCCGGAGACCGATCCGGCGATTCTCACCGACCTGTCGCGCTGATCCACTCGCTATGACTCGTTCGTATTGTGTTGTCGGCGGCGGCATCTCGGGCCTGACCGCGGCTTATCGGTTACGGCAGAGCGCCGGTGGCGATGCGACCATCACGCTTTTCGACCCCGCAGACCGGCTGGGCGGCGTGCTGCGCACCGAGCAGGTCGCCGGAGTTTCCGTCGACGTCGGAGCCGAGGCGTTCGTGGTGCGCCGACCCGAAATGCC
>DASXJI010000034.1:0-5512 GCA_036497495.1 Mycobacterium sp. | reverse complement strand
GCATCTTCTTCGTCGTCGAACGGGATGACTGACAGCACCGGACCGAAGATCTCTTCTTGGGCGATCGTCATCTTGTTGTCGACGTCAGTGAAAAGTGTTGGCCGGACGAAATATCCCTTGTCGAACCCGGTGTCCGCACCGGGCCCGCCGACCAGCGCGGTGGCGCCTTCCTCGACGCCCTTCTTGATGTAGCCCGTTACGCGGTCGAACTGTCGCTGCGAAATCACCGGCCCACACAGTGTGCCGGGGTCCTGCGGGTCGCCGCAGGTGATGCTTTCGTAGATGCCCTTCAGGATCGCCACACCCTCCTCGTAGCGAGACCGCGGCAGCAGCATCCGGGTCGGGTTGGCGCAACCCTGCCCGGCGTGCATACACGGGGCGATGCCGATCGCGCAGGCCAACCCGAAGTCGGCGTCCTCCAAGACGATGGTGGCCGACTTGCCACCGAGTTCCAGGAACAGCCGCTTCATGGTGGCCGCGCCTTTTTCCATGATCCGCTTGCCGACGACCGTCGACCCGGTGAACGAGATCAGGTCGACCTTCGGCGACAGCGTAAGCTCCTCGCCCACAAAGTGATCCGACGCGGTGACGACGTTGACGACACCGTCGGGGATATCGGTCTTTTCGGCGATGAGCCGACCCAGCCGAGTCGCGTTGAACGGAGTGTTCGGCGCCGGCTTGAGCACGACGGTGTTGCCGGTGCCCAGCGCCTGCCCCAGCTTGTTGATCGTCACCTCGAACGGGAAGTTCCACGGCACGATGGCACCGACCACGCCCACCGGCTCCCGCCAGACCTTGATGGAGGTGTTCGCACCGGTGAGGCTGACCACCCGGTCGCCGAGATCGGTTTCCCAGGCGTATTCGTCGATCAGCCTGGCCGGGTACTTCAGTCCGTCGGCCAGCGGGGCGTCCAGCTGTGGGCCGAATGTGATGGCTCGGGGGGAGCCAACTTCGAGGATGAGCTCCTCGCGCAGCTCCTCTTTCTCCGATTCGATCGCGTCGTGCAGCTGCAACAGGCAGCGCTTGCGCAGCTCTTTGTTGGTCGACCAGTCGGTCTCGTCGAAGGCGCGGCGGGCGGCGTCGATGGCCCGGTGCATGTCCTCTTTCGACGCGTCGGCGACCTCCCCGAGCGACTCCTCGGTGGCCGGGTTGACGTTGGTGAAGGTGCCGGCCTGGCCGTCGACCAACTTGCCGTCGATCATCATCTTCGGCTCGAAGCGGACCTTTACAGTGTCAGTCATGTTTGTTGCGCTTTCGTAGTTGGGACGCTGAGCAGAACGCCAGGACGCACCATACTATGGGAAGCCTTACCGGAAGATAGCCGGTTGGCAACCCTCCGATGGAGTTTGACCCAGCAGCGGCGTTGTTGACCAAATATCTGTTCCACCGTAGAGTTCGCCATTGCCCCTAGTCAATCGCCCCGAAGCCAACAGGAAACGTGGATTTCTCATACCCGCCAGAGGTGGAACAGGTCCGCAAAGAGTTGCGCGCGTGGCTGGCCGCGAACCTGACCGACGAGGTCATCGCCGCGAACCGCGGGCGAGGTAGGGACGAAGCCGCATTTCAGACCCTTCGGGCATGGAACGCGACGATGGCCGACGCCGGGTGGGCCGCGCTCTCGTGGCCGCAGGAGTACGGCGGCCGCGGGGCGGGCGTTCTCGAGCAGCTGGTCTGCGCCGAGGAGACCACCCGCGCGCGGGTACCGGTCCATCTCAATGTGATCGGGATGAACAACATCGCCCCGGCGATCATGCAGCACGGGACCGAGACGCAGAAGCGCACTCTGCTCCCCCGGATGATGCGCGCCGACGACATCTGGTGTCAGGGAATGTCGGAACCCGAGGCCGGCTCCGATCTCGCCTCGCTGCGCACCCGTGCGGTGCGCGACAACGATCACTTTGTCGTCAACGGCCAGAAGATCTGGACCTCACTGGGGCACCGGGCCAAGTGGTGCCAGCTGTATGTGCGTACCGATCCGGACGCGCCGAAGCACAAGGGCATCTCATGCCTGATTCTCGACATGTCGTTGCCGGGCATCGAAGTTCGACCGCTTGTCACGCTGAGCGGCGATGCGGATTTCGCGGAGGTGTTCCTCAACGACGTGCGGGTACCTGCGGATGCCCTGCTGGGTCCCGAGAACGGCGGCTGGCAGATCGCTACGACGACATTGAGTCACGAACGGGCCGGGGCCGCACGGCTCTACACCGAGATGCAGGTGCGGCTGGCGGAATTGGTCACCGATCTCGCGGACGTACAGATCGGCAACCGGCCCGTGCTCGAGGACCCGACCACGCTGCGACGTCTGGGCGAAATCGCTGTGCGCATCAAATATCTCGAGCTGCTGTGCCAGCGGTCGATCTCCGCGATCCTGCACGGCGGCGACCCGTTCGCATCGGCAAGCCTCGCCAAGACAATCTGGGGCGAGGTCGGGCAGAGCATCGCCGCGTTGGCTTTCGACCTGCTCGGAACCCACCCCGACGGCCGCCGTTGGGCCGACTACCGCTTGACGTCGCGCTCGCTGACCATCGCCGGCGGGACGACGCAGATCAACAAGAACATCACCGCCCAACGCGTTCTGGGGTTGCCGCGCCCATGAATTTAGAGCTGACCGACGAGCAGGTCGCACTGCGCGACACAGTGCGAAGCTTTCTTGCCGAAAGGGCCTCGATCGCCGAGCATGTCCGACCGATGCTCGATGATGCGACCGGTACCACCGAGGCGGTCTGGCGGGGGCTCGCCGACTTGGGCACCACCGGTCTGCTTGTGCCGTCGGAATACGACGGCGCCGGCATGACGATGGTCGAGGCCGGCGTCGTGCTCGAAGAACTCGGCGCCGGACTACATCCCGGCCCGTGGCTGTCCACCGCCGTCGCCGCAGTCCGCACGCTGACGCGATTCGAGGTGGACGCCAGCGCCGCAGCCCCACTTTTTACCGGCATCGCGGATGGTTCCATGACCGTCACGGTCGGCCCGCTGGACGGTGACCGCCCGAGCGCGGCCGCAAGCGGCGACGTTGTGGTGCTGCGCGGCGAGATCGACAGCGTGTGGGATGTCGCCGCCGCGGACCTGATCCTCGTGCTCGCCGACGATCGAGACGGCACAGGTCTTTTCGCGGTCCAGACGTCGGCGCCCGGCATCGACATCATCCCGCAAACTGGAATCGACCAGACCCGCAAGCGATTTCGTGTAAAGCTCAACGAGACCCCCGGGCAACGTTTGAGTGCGGTATCTCCCGATGCTGTCGAGGCGCTGGTCGATGATGTGACGATCGCGTGGGCCGCTGACGCGCTCGGCGCGGCACGGGCAATCCTGAACCTCGTCGTCGAATACGCCAAAGTGCGGCGCCAATTCGGCCAGCCGATCGGCGCGTTCCAAGCTGTCCAGCACCTGTGTGTCGACATGTACGAGACAGTCGAACTCGCCCGCAGCGGCGTGATCCACGCCCTATGGGCCGCCGACGCAGGAAGTCGCACAGAACGACATTCGGCTGCGTTGCGCGCCAAGGCCTTCGCCGGCCGGGTAGCCGCCGTCGGCGATACGGCTATTCAGGTCCTAGGTGGTATCGGCTACACCTGGGAGCACGATGCGCACCTGTACCTCAAGCGCCTGCTGAGCTGGAGCGCGTTTCTCGACGGACCCGACCAGTGCCTCGTGCAGATCGGCGCGCAGTTCGCCGAGTCCGTACTTCACTGAAATCCAATGACACCGCGCTAATACCCTTCAACCTGCGCAATTGACGCTCAGCAACCTGGTAGCGTTAAACCAAATATTGGGTCAAGGATCGCGCGGGACCGGCCTGTGGAGGCGTCGTGGGGCTTCAGCAACCATCCGAGGCTGGAGCAACCTCGAGCTCTGCGCGCCTAGACTTGCCCGATGCCGATTCGTTGGCCCGGTCCGAGCGAGCCGGACGTTCGCGCATGACGCCGCGGGGACGGGGTTCCGCAAAACGCGTCCCCGACTTGGCGAACGACCGCGGCGGCTCTTATGACGACGGCAGCCGTCGCACCGAAATCCTGCAAACCGCCGCATCGTTGATCGCCTCCTCGGGACTGCGGACGTCGCTGCAAGAGATCGCCGATGCCGCGGGCATATTGCCGGGAAGCCTTTATCACCATTTTGAATCGAAAGAAGCGATCCTTGTCGAACTGGTCCGGCGGTACTACGCCGACCTCGATCGCATTGGCGAAATCGCCCACGAGAAATTAGACCAAGCCGACCCGCGCTCCGTCGCCGGCAAGATCGTCGAATTGGGGTCCGCAATCGCAAGCTGCGCGGTACAGCACCGAGCCGCCCTGCAGATGTCGTTTTATGAGGCGCCGAGCGCAAATCCGGAACTCGTCGGACTCCTCCAAAACCCGCCAACCGCGGTGCAGCAGGCAATGCTGCAAACGCTGCGCGCGGGTAGGTGGAGCGGTTTCATTCGATCCGACATCGACCTGCCCACGCTGGCCGACCGGATCTGCCAGACCATGATGCACGTCGGACTCGACATCATCAGGCACACCGGCGCGGCCGACCAGACCGCGGTAGTCATGTGCCGCATCATGTTGCACGGGCTGGCCAGTCAGTCGCCAAGCGATCGGGAACTGAACAGCTCCAGTGCGTTTGCCGCGGCGGAGGCGGCCATCAACACCTGGACCGACGAGGGCGAGTCGGACGGCAACGACAAGGCGGCGCACGTGCGTGCGGTGGCGCGAGCTGAGTTCGGCAGAAAAGGCTACGAGGTCACCACGATCCGTGACATCGCCGCAGCAGCAGGCCTGGGCACGGGGACGGTTTATCGGCTGATCGGGTCGAAGGACCAACTCCTCGCCTCGATCATGGAGTCGTTCGGCAAGAAAGCCGGCGGCGGATTCGCCAGCGTTCTGCGCACCGATGCCACGCCGGTAGAGAAATTGGACGCGCTCAGCTGGGTCAACATCAACGCGTTGGATCAGTTCCCCGATGAGTGGAAGATCCAACTCGCATGGATGCGCCAGTCGCCGCCCGATACGCCCAACCCCGGCCTGGCTTTCACGATGCGCTTACGGCAACTCAGAACACTGTTGTCGGAAGGGATCGAGTCGGGCGACATCCGCATCGAGGATTCGCCGTCGCTGTCGATGCTGGCGCGCTACGTCATGGATGCGTTGTGGGTGCCGGAAAACATCGTGCGGGCTCAGGGCAAGCATGCGGCGCTGCTCAATGCCCGCGACACGCTGGTGCGCGGCGCCGCCGAGCGTGACACATCCGCATCAATCTGACAACCAAGATTTCGAATACCCACCGGTAGGCGCACCCGCCCCCGCATACTTGCGGGGTGCGTGTTGCCGAACTCCGCGTGATGGACTTCGCTTTCGCGGCACTGACATCTCACGCACTCGCGTACGGATCGCGGCCTCGGAACCGGCCTGGTAATCCCGTTCTTGTACCAAATATCTGTTCACGTAAGGTACTCGTGAGCCTTACTGTTGGCGTCCCTAGAGAGGAATGAAATGACTGGTATCGAGCAGTTCCGCTACGACGGCAAGCG
>DASXJI010000033.1:0-31950 GCA_036497495.1 Mycobacterium sp. | reverse complement strand
AGTCCTCGCCGAGTACGAAAATCACTTCAACACCCATCGACCACACAGATCTCTCGGTCAAGCTGCCCCGCTACGAGCACTCCCCCCGCCCGACACCACCGATATCAGTGTCATCCGACGTGACCGACTTGGCGGAGCCATCCACGAATACACGCAGGTCGCGTAGGGTAGCCTACTTTCAGGCACCCACAATTGGAGGACAAAACGAAACGCGCACAACGGTGGGATCGGAATCACCTATCTAGTTCTCGTCGTACGAGCGGCCGAACTCTCGCTCGGCTTTGCGGAACTCAATGATCCTCTCGTCGGGCGCCATTCCTTTACCGAGCTGGGCACGTAGGCGGATGAACTTGTTCAGCCGACTGGCGAGCGCTGTCGCACTGTCGATTATGACGTCAGACCTAGCAACAATGAAAATCCGAGCGAGTGCCTCATGGATTCGGGTATCGTACTCCGTGCCACCTTCTACGATCACTGTTCCCTTAGCACCTTCAGCGGCTGGAACCTCTTCCATGTGCGGGTCGGATCGCATCAGGTATTGTCTATATGAGGAGATAGCTGCCAGGAACTCTACTCAAGCGTTCTGTCGCTCCTCGCGTAGAGCGATACTCCTGGCGTTTAGCTCTGCCCGAGACGTGTTGCGCGTCGAAATTAGGCCACCAATAATCACGCCAATGATGGCGGCAACCGGACTCAGAATAGTGGCCAGCACCTGCAACTCGAACCTCGCCTTCTCGATTCTCAAGCCCTGTACACTGATCGGGCTCAGCCAGTAGAGGAGTGACAAACCCTCCTGCGCGCAGTCATTAGTAGCCGGAATGAAATAAGTTATCCGATTTGGGACATCCCTAGGGTCTGCGGCCTGCGATGATGCCAACTTCGGTGGATTTCTTGTTCCATTACGGCCCCTTACCATTCCGCCGACCTTCGTTCCAAGTTGTGCCGCCAGTTGACGGTGGCCGCGACGCATCAGCTCAGTTTGCCCGATGCGGTCGTTCACCAACGTTACTGTGATGTGATCAGAGGGCGAGTGCGAATTCTGTGAAGGCCGCCCGGGCGCGGTCAACGCACCCATACGGGAGCGCCTCAGCTCAGAGGACCCTAGCGTGGCGGGGTGCCCCTAATCCGCGGCCGGGACTCTAGTTCACCGCCGCCTTCGATGCCGGGTTCATCTCTCGCGGCATCAACGAGGTCACGATCCCACCCCGGAGCCCGCTGGCGAACTAGGATGCGGAACGGTTCGTGTGCGGCGTCCGCGAGGAGTGCATCGACAGGATGCAAGCATTCCCCAACACACGCCCGCCGCGGTAGCTATGTTCGTGAGAGGTTCGTCGCAAGAGACCCAATGGTTTGGTCAGCAACTGTTGCCGTCGCCGTGGGGTGGAACTTGGTCATGAAGCCACCCTTCTGCGGCTTCGATTAGGGAGGTCGAGCCCTTCCCCGCGGCGTATCGGATCGGAGCGGTCGGGCGCTCCGCCTTCAGAGCGATTGTCGCGGCGTGAGTGGCGGCTCGGTCCATAATGACCAACAGGTCTGCCGTCCGGGCAGCAGTGCGCAGCGCATCAGTTGCGACGTGATCGGAAAACACGAGGACCTCGAGGTTAGGGTGTCGTCCGCGCAGGATCTTCGCGGTACGCTCTAACGCCTGTTCTTGCAGCGAGTACAGAGCGATCTTGGTACCGGGCATGACCTGTCCGGCGATCAGCGACTCGGCCGGTACCGGTGGCGAGATCTCGATGGAGAGGCCGAACGACGGAGCGATGTCGACGGCTACTGCTAACGCGGCTGAGGGAATGCGTGAAACGTTATGGATGCCGATCCGTGAAAGCAAAGGCGCCGCGAATTTGTAGAGGCTGTCCGAGTCATCCGGCCGGTAGGCGATGAGTTGTTCGAGCAGATCGAGTCCAATGGGAAGGTCGGCATCGGTGCAGAACGGATCCCAGCCGGCGCGTAGCAACTCGACAACCTCGTCGAAGGTCTGCACCCCGAGGCCAAGTTCGACAAGATCTCCTGCGAGTTGGACCATCCGGGCGGCACGGTGCCGATCACCAGTGGCGTCATGAAACGCCCACAACTCCAGCACGCTATAGCTGAGAGAACGGACATCGACAGCCGGAGCATCACTGGTCTTAAGGTCTCGGACCAGGTCAATGCACAGATCGAGTCCGGGCGTGAGGCGCTCTGGGCCGTCGCTGAATGTGAGAGAGTCGATTGCCTGGCAGACTGCCACCGTGCCACCCGGCGCGCGCAGTTCGGCCAGTCCCGTGCGTTCCATCGACGAGGTGTGCTCAGCTAGACGCTCCCGAGTGGTGACCGTTGCGAAAATCTCGATTAGCCTTTGCGGAAGCGCGATGGTATCGACCGTACTCGTATTCCGCGACGTCGGTCTGCAGGAACTGCGCAATAGTTCGTCGCCGTGTAGTTCGCGATGCCGTTCCAGCAGCGCGATCGCTTTCGCCGTGAGCGTGTGGGTCACCGACTCAAGTACCGCAGGTAGATCGGCGGCGTCCATTGGCAACTCCGATAGTAGCTCGACGGCGGCGTCGAACCGCCCGGCCTCGATCGAGGCCCGAGCGCGCGTGCGTAACTCTTCGACAGTTGCATGTGTGGCACTGGCGTCCGGCCCTACGTCGGTGCCGACGAGGGCGACGACGACCGGATCCGCTGACCAACCTGCTTCCATGAGTCGTCGACGAAGCGTGAGAGGCAACTCACCGTTGGTGAGCGCCCAGAGTGTGTAGTAGCGGGCCCCGGCGGCAGACCGTATCGCCGATACCGACTCGATCAGAGCATTGAACTGTGTTGCAACGGGGGCGAATGCGTCCAGGTCTGGAAGGTCGGGCAGCTTCGACATGGCAAGACGCGCGAGTGCGTCCGAAGCAAGGCTCGGACGTGCGAGCTTTAGCAGAGTGCCGAGGCTAGGGTGGTCCTCAAGCTCTTGCCAACGCTCGAATGCGGCCAGAATCTGTACCTGCAGGAACAGGCGGTTCGCTTCGGAGAGGCGGTGGTCGGCGGCCAGGATCGCGTACGCCGCGCCTGCGGCGTCTTCTGCTCCAGCAGCGCACGCGTCGACCAGGTCGCCAATGAGACGGCCGATCGGCAGAAAAATTCGGGCTTGTCTGCGGGGTGCAATCAAGGTGGCTTTGAGGAGCACTTGGATCGACTTGAGAACCACGACGCGCTCGGATGGCGCCACCTGGAATCGGTAAACCCGGCGGGCGTCTCCGGCAAATGCGATCGCTGCCTGTTCCAGCGGATCGTTAGTGGTTCTACCGAATACACTTTGGCCGTCGAAATTTGTCCATGTGGGCCCGATGTGTGACTGCAGTAGTTGGCGCAGCGTTCGCGCCTGATCGGTCGTGAACGCCAGGGCGAAGTAGTGGTCTATCCCCGCGATGAGCGCAGGCAGCACGATCGGACACGGGGGGTCTGTGGCGAGCAATTCGCTGGCGATTGCGACGATGTGGTCGAGGGGTACGATGCCACTTTCGAGGCGTAGTTCGTTCGGCGTTTGGAAAAACACGCCACGGAAAGAGGGCCAGCGCTGCAGCGCTGCTCCTGCGACAAGATCGGTCATGTGAACAGACTCATCAGCTCGATGGTAACCGCTGCTACATGTGTCGGATCGGTGGATACGGTGACCAACTCGCCGTTGATTTCAATACCCCGGTAAGTGAGGTTCATCGAACCGTGAATAATCCAGTCATCGCCGGCGATCGCCTTTTCGTGATCCAGAACTCTATCCGGGTCGTGCGTCGATTGGCGTGTGTGCAACTGCTGAAGTGTTCCGTCCCGGCGTGCGACGTCCTTAAGCCGTTCGATGAAGTCAGTTTCACGTGAACCGGCGCCGCAGTGGAGGTAGACGTTTGTCTGTTGTTCGAGCAGGGCACGCAGCACTACGGAGAGTCGGATAATGCTCGCCCCCCACGAGCTGTTCAGAACGCTGAAGCGTCCGCTACGGTTGTCCAGCACGGGGACGTCGCTGATCCAAGGCGAAATGATGAGCACGCGCCGACCTGGTGCCAGAAGGTCGCCGACGATCAGACTCTGTAGCGCCTCGCCGATGAGGCGGTGGGGACGTGCAGCGAGGCGATGGATGTGGCGTGTGGTCACTGCGGTGCTTCCTCCAGCGATACGACGATGCTGAGGAGTCCGTCACGGCGTGACAGCGCCTCGATGTGTGGGTGCACGTGCAACCAGCCGAGTTCGATGGGACTGGTGGCCAGACGCTGAAGCGCCTGTTTGAGATGGGCGCGGTCGTTCGTTGTTGAGATAAGGCGGCATCGTCCGGTGCGGGCGATCCGGTCAGTCAGTAGTTGAAGCCATTGCGGATCGTCAACGTCGACGTCGCCGATCGGGTCGGGCAGAGTGTCCAGCACCAGCGTCCGTTCAGTCATGGGGGCCTCGTTCACAAACCGGTTCGATGCGACGAGAGACGAGGCGCGCCGGGCTTCCGCGGTCGGCCACAGAAGTCCTTGAAGCACAGACCTGGTCCATCCCTCTTCCGCGCCGCTGCCTTCGGGAACCGCTCTAGCCAGCGCGCCTCGGATCTCGGGATCGGCGGCCAAAGTCGTGCATATGCTGCGATGGTCGACCGCAAAGCCGGCTCGGGTTTCGATGTCATCCCAGCGGCTAAGGCAGCCGCGTAGGAGATCGTCCGATATCTGCGACGAGCCGACGCGGAAGATGCGGCTAGCCAGTGCGGTCACGGTCGCGTGTGCTGGACTGACGCCGTGTGCGACGAGCACCGCTATGAGGTCTTGCCACACGGCAAGTCTGTCATTAGTGGCCGAGCGGAATCGCTTCGCGGCATCGGCGACGTCTCGCTGGCTCCCGAGAAGAGTGAGGACCTCGCGCAGCGATCGGTCGACGTCCTCAAGGTCTGACGGCTGCAAGGCCGCGACGACCAAATAATCGAAACGTCGTGGGTCTTCGCTTATTCTGCTAGTCAATGCTTCGAGCATGCCGCCGCCGCCGACGGAAGAGTCGCTGAGGACGAACGTGGCCGTCGGACCATCCGTTACCGGATCGACGTCGATTACGCTGTTCAGATCGGCGTCGAAGTCAGGGCAAATCTGCTGTGCTGCTGCCTGCCAGGCGGCGGCCACCGTCTGGACGTAACGCGTACGCAGCCATGGAAGCCAACGATTGTCGGGCGCCATCTTCAGAAGTCCGATGGTTTCGACGATAGCGCAGGCGTTGTAGGTCTCAGTCAGTGCGTCAAGGAGTCGCTGATGCGGCTGTGGGCTGGTGTCTTGGCCGTCGGACTCGTCATCGTCTTCAAGGTCGATAACACCCTCGCTGAGTAGGTTGGTTACGAGATGTCGCCACTCTGAGGCCGCCACTGCCGGAAGGTCGATCGCAGGGTTGTCACCGATCAGCAGGGCAGCAGCGGCAACGAGTGCCTCAGCGATCTGTCGCGAGAGGAACGGGTCGATGCGCAGGTTATGAAGGCGGGCGCGAAGTTGGTCGACGAAGAAATCACGGCGCAACTGACGCAGGCGTTTGGCTGATGACGACAGCGCGAACTCAGTAAGCGTGATGGGCAATGTGAGGGTGACGATCTGGGCATCGACCGTTGCTTCGTAGCCCAACGCCGCAGGCTGGCCTTTCCAGGTGAAACTGTTGGCCACACGCTGACGTCCACCATTGCGTCGGACCACACTGGCAGATGTATCGGTAGCGTAGCGCCAGGTATGCAACGGGCCGCGGCCGGTGTGCAGATACGCTAATACTTCGCTTATGCAAGTCGACAGCGGACCGGTGCGAGGCCGGATAATCGTGATGGATTCATCAGGTGCCTGTCTTTCAATCCGCCACTGCAAGCGCCCATTGGATGAAGGTTGCACATCAATGTCCGGCACCTTCGGTGCGGTAATCAACGGACGTACCAATGGCACCACGCGATCGCCGCAGGGTATGTCGGCAATGATCTGG
This sequence comes from Mycobacterium sp., assembly GCA_036497495.1. Lineage (GTDB taxonomy): Bacteria > Actinomycetota > Actinomycetes > Mycobacteriales > Mycobacteriaceae > Mycobacterium. Next base: position 26,013 of record DASXJI010000033.1, on the reverse strand, counting down.
CCGCTGTGCGCGAGACCGCCCTCCAACGCGATCGCCGTACCGTCGTCGGCCGGTTCTATCCACAGGCCCTTGGTCCGCTTGACGGCCCACCGCATTGTGACGTTGCCTGGAGCGAGTTCATTAAGAGCCACGGTCACCCCGATCGACTCGCGTGCGGCGTCGTCGTAGGCCGTCGGTGGATCGATTGCCACCTCGGGAAGGCAAAGGTCGCTAAACAGCGCCTTGGGAATATACTCGGGTAGCGGCGAGTCCCTAACCCACTGCTCTTTCTTGGCGATCACCTGGCCGTCGTTGTACGCCGCCCAGTTACTGCGCAATCTGCGTCGGGCGGTCGGTACCACGTCCAAGAGGAGCGACCGGGGCTGTTCCCAGCACACCGCGTCGAGACCATCTGCGGATAGCCGTAGCGATGCTCCGACGAACGCCATCAATTCATCGCGTTCGAGGCCGTCGCTCATTACGCGCTCAAGCAGGTCAGTGACCTCCGTTCGAACCTTGGCGTGGTCGTCGTCCGGCTGTATGAACACCTTGCGCATCGTCCGGCCCTTGTCGCGGCGGGCAGAGATGTTGAGTCGATTGGCTGCCCAGTCGATCAGACACATCGCTGCTTGCATCTTGCGAACAGACTGATTACCCAAAGGCAGTCGCTTCTCCGGAAGCGCCGGAGCGAGCAGCGTTTCGTAGTCCTGGTAGGCGCTTCTGTCGCGGCCGTAGTCGGACAAGACGACGACAGTCCACGGCCGCTGAACCTGGATGCGGCCAGCGCGACCGCGACGCTGCAAGAACGACGCAATATCGCGTGGAGCCTTGTGTTGTAGTACTGCGCCGACAGTCGGATCGTCGAATCCGACTTCGAGCGACGAGGTGGTAACGATGATGTCGGCTGCGGTGCTGACGCCGGAGTCTTGGGACGACGTTCGGGCGATGGTCAACACTCGGTCTTCGAAGCCGAGTTGCTCGGCCAGCCACCATTGTTGTCCGTCTGCGTCTCGGCTGGGCCAGTCGACCACCGGGCCGAATCGTTGTGCAGCCCGGCTCATGCGCAAACCGGCGAGGGCGAAGCCATTTGGTTTGCGCTGTCCGGTTGGCGTGAAGCCCTCGGCGTCGAGGACTTGCCGAAAGAGCCGGTTTACGAGATCGAGTTTATCGCAGAAAGCGAAGATTCGGCTTCCGTACGCGCCCAGGTCCGTTGGTCCTGCATCGAGAACTCTCCGTAGCAGCATCAGCGATTGGATCGTGGTTGACAGCAGCGCAGTCTGCGGGCCAGGATCACCGCGAAGCACAACCTGGTATTCGCGGCCGCGTGGCGGCATGTGTTCCAGTTGCGGCTGGACGTTGACCACCATGCCGTCACCCAGTCCGCACAGGTCCGTGAAGAATCGGTCGGCGTTGGCTAGCGTGGCGCTCAAGCCAACCCAAGTGGTGGGGCCGGCCATGAGGTGCCGCCATCGGCGTAACAGGTATGCCACCTGCGCACCATCGGTTCCTTCGTAGGTGTGCACCTCGTCGAGGAGAACCAAAGTTGGCTTCGTCAGGGCGGAAGGCCCGACGCCGAAGACGTGCATGCTCCAGCCGTCGCTCAGCGACCGGTTGAGCATCTCAGTGGTGGTGAACAGCAGATCGGGTGGTCGTCGCTGCATGGAGTTGCGGGTCAACACCACCTCGTCGCCTGTCACGATGTCGCCGCACTTCGCGCAGTTGAGTTGTTCGCGTTCTAATTGGTAGTCGGCGGAGCGCCAGAGGAGTTCCCCGCCGCAGCGCCCGTCGACGCTGGGGGCACGACAGGTGAGAAAGGGGCATATCCAGTCAGCGCCGGAGCGGCGCCAAGTGCGGTGGGGGCCATGCTCATCGGCGGCTTTGATCGGGGTGTTACCGAAGTAGGCTCCGATGCGGATGAGTCGGCCGCCCGCAGCTCGCAGACGGCGCGTCTCGTCCAACGCCGTTGCGAGTTGGTCTTTCAGGAGTTCGTTGCGTGGGTAGATCGCCATCACGCCGACGCCTTGGGATGCTGGGGACCGGGTGGCGAGGTACGTCAGAGCGGGCAGGTAGAACGCGAGTGTTTTGCCGCTACCCGTGCCGGCGCTGACGACGACGCCCCGGTCGCGGCCAGTCATTGCGCCGAACACCTCGACAGTCGAGTCGAGTTGAAACACAGAAAGTTCCCGATCGCCGAGGATCTGCTGTGCTGCCTCGATCTGTCTTGGGAGCAGGTGCTGGCTTCTTAGACGGGTTACGACGGCATCAGCGGGGATGTTCCGTTCAGGAAACCGGCGGGCCTCGTGCCGGAACCGGAAATCGGCGACCAGGCGCGGCGCAGCTTGCCAGGGCTTATTGGGGAATTGCTGGCGTAGATGCGACATGAGTCGCATCGTCTCGGCCATTCTGGTTCGGTACTCCTTGGGCCATCTGCGATCTAGCCCGAAGACGAGACCATGCTGTTCAAGCTGTTCGAGAACCTCATACGGGTCGTGCGACGGGGTTACGGTGGCGATCTTCTGGATGATGTTGTCTTCTGTCCAGGTCTCCTCGGTGAGGCCCCACACCAGATTCCTCGCTTCGTCGTCCTCCAGTTTGTCGAGCGTGCGGAGGAGGACTGCGGGCTTGACGTCTACCATTTGCACACCTTGTAGCCTTCGCCGTTGTCGTCGGTATCGAGCCACTCGCGCACCTGCGGAGTCAGCAGCGACCACTGGGCGCCGTTCTCCGACGCCGCGGCTTCAACGAAAGCCTTGATCTCGGGATGGAGTAGAGCTACCGACGTTTCGAGTCCTTCGCGGAGTGTCTTCCATTCCGCTGCGGCGGTGTGCCACCGTTTGACCGTCTCAGGTAGGTTAGCGAAGGGATCGCGTTTGAAGCGATCAGAGAAAATTGTCCTGAGTCTGAGTATTTTCGGCTGTATGGACTCGCTGCCAGGTAGCGCCGCGACCGGACTGTCCAGGTCACTGGGTTTGAGGCTGAGTCGTTCGGCCTCAGCTGCGTTGATCAAGGCTTGCTCGATACTCTTAGCGGCGTTCTCGGCAGCTTTGAGTGCGTCCTGTACGGCGCTGCCCCGTAGCCGCTCGGTGAGAGATTGACCTGGATCGTCGGCTACTGTCGCCGCGGTACGCAGGTGCCTGATCGCCTTTGCAACGGAAGGACCGAAGACGGGTGGGTTGGTCTTGACGCTCAACGCCTCAAGATCGCTGGCAATGGTCGCACTTGATCGAAGGCGAACGGCCAACTCCTCCGCACGTTTGGTTGCCAGGGTGATGGCACCCGTTTCGTTCGCTGTCTTCTGCCGGTCTTCCATGTCGCCGAGACGACGAGACGCTTCACGAGCGCGTTCAGTTAGCGTGACTGGCTGGGGATCGGCCGTGGCTTCGAAGTCACTCATCGGGTCCGTTGCCCTTCGAGACAGTCTGCGAGTGTTCTCAGCGCTCGTTGGAGCCGCGCGCGGTCGTAGGTCTCCCCGTCGCCGTTCCGATCATCGGAGACGTCCCGGAGGGATCGTAATAGCTGATCGCAAAGCCGCCAGTAGCTGAGCATGTCTCCCAGCGTGCTCGTCGGGTCGCGCGTTAGATGCCATAGCGATGCGGGGTCTGGGTCAGTGTTGGCGCATTTCGTCAACCGGCGGAGATTGCGCATCGCGTCTGGCGTGATTCTTGCTCGCAAGTGTTCGTATTGGGTTTTTGCGTCAGGACTGCTGAACGCCGAAGCTCGGTGTGCCTGTCGGACGAATCGATCCATGACCTCCGCGGCTGCCAGAAGATCCTCGCCCTCTGAGACGTAGCTACCTATTTGGCGAAGCAGCCCGCGAATCGGCGCCCACAGAGCGACAGCGTCGGTGCGCTGACGATCATCGAACCCGCGAAGGTTAATGCCTCCGGCGTCCGCGGTAGATTTCGCGGTAGATTCGGCGTCAGGTAACTGCTTGAGGCGTGCCGCCGGGAGAAGATCCCCGAACACCGCTCCGGCATCAAAGACGGAGGGCGCACCGTGGCCTTTGCGCTGGGTGAGGCGGTCACGCAGAATCGTCAAAGCGTCTGTACGTTGTCGGTCCGTATTGCTCAAAAACCTAACGATCCCTGGGTTGATGTCGGCGGGTCGCTTGGGGCGAATCAATACGGCGAGAGCATCCGCCCTCGTCTCCACCGCCCTGTTGTCGACCGTGCTGAGGACACCGAGCACTGCCAGCGCATCTGATATTTCTGACTCGGCTTGGCGCATCGCTCGGCCTAGGATCATGGCCTCGAAGGTTGCGAGGCGCTTCTGCAATTCGAAGAACCAACGACCACCGTTCGGGCCGGAAAGGTCCCCGGACGCAGCATCGAGTACGCCCTTGAGGAGAACTCCGTCGCTGTCGTTGCAGGTGAACTCAATCGAGAGATTATTGGGCAAGCTAGCACCGCCGCCGGTGGTTTCTCCGCGGATCACCACGCTGCTTGTCTTGATGATGACTGATCCGACACGCACCTCGCTTCCCGAGCGCGTCACGATGAAACCGGTTGGCGCGCTTTGTAGTCGGGCCGCCAATGCATCGAGGACCCACTTGCGGATTTTGGGAGCGGAGGCTAGGCGTTTGCCACTGACCCATAGGTCGATCTCCGACGGCCTTGCCAATGTCTTTTGGGCTACCTGGACGATATCGTCGGAGATGTCATCGTCGGCGAGATCAGTAAGCCGGACACCGAGGACGTCTGCGACTCGGTGCAATTCGTCATCGGGCGAGGGCGGTGTCTGCGTGTAGAAGGCTCGGAGGCTGATCTCGGCATCAGGGGTACTGGAACGTCGTGCGATGGCGTCGCGAAGTTCGACGCGCACATCTATCCGTGTTGGTGCCAGTGCGGCGGCGAAGCGGGCAGATGGAAAGACGCCTGGCTTCGGCAACTCGTCCTCAGCGACGTCCAGGGGCCCGCGAATGACTTCGCGAAGAATGTTACGAGGATCGAACCCGGCGGGACTAGCCAGTGCGACGAGATGATCTACAGCGGCGCCGTTAAATGGGAAGAGACCGTGACCCTGACTCGTCACGCCGAACGCCGCATGGCAGCGGTCGCGGTACGGACATTTGGTACACCCGTTAGGCGTTGGCGATCCCGATTTCAACGCTGTCGCAAGCTCGGCGCGTCCGACGCGCCCCACGTTGAGGTACCTGCCAACGAAGGCCCGCAAATCGTCATTGTCTACACTCGAGCGCTCGACATCCATGGTGTAGTGCACGCCGCGCTCGGCAAATGTCGCATACCTGTCGTCGAGGTAGCCGGATGTAACTGCGATGACGGCGCGGATGGGACAGAGGTCTTTTCGGGCAGGCAGGGTCAGTGCTTGCGCGAGTTGAGCGTCGATGCCATGGAGTAAGACGAGGTCTTCGACAAAGAGGAAAAGCTCCTGGCCACGTTTGGCTAGTTCGCCCCTGACGTCCTCGAATACATCCAGAAGATCGGTGGGTCCGCCGGTGAAGACCTCGGCCGTTGCCCGCGGTATGTAGAAATCGATCAAAGCCGCCGCGGCGGTTCGCAGTCCGTTGTTTGAGACAAATGATCGTATCCGACCCTGTAAGTCCTCCCCGACATCTAGGAAGGCTTCTGGATCGACCCTCAGATCAGCGTTGCTGATGTGAAGATCTTCTGCGTTGACGTCCACATTGGAGTCGAGGCCGTTCTCGGCGAGTTTCGCTATTCGCTCGATCGGTCCGCCAGCCCGCGAGAGCTGCTGCTTAAATGTGTAGTCGCCGATCAGTCGGACCACCCGTTGCCGCACCTCGATAAGATCGGCACCCTTCATGTTACCGATCGCGGGCGCCTCATCGAATTCTATGAGGCGGTGTAGATGATTGAGCAGCGCTAGCTTTGCCTCGGGCAGAGTGGTGATTCGGGAAGCTGCCTGCGCCAGATTGGCACGAAGGTTGGCGGCGGCCGGAGTGTCGATTCCGTTGAGGACTTGCTCGATGATTCGGCGGAGTGATGTGTTGCGCTTCTCGATGTAGACGAGGTGCCAGTCGCTGTGTTCCGGGACTGATGTCCGAATCCACCGGACGAGGTGGCTCTTGCCGGTGCCAACACGGCCTGTGATGAACCGAATCAGCGGCTCGTTCGAATTTAGCGGCTGGCAGACGTCGGCTAGTACGTCGTCCTCCGTGACCGGCTCGGACGTTGTGCTTGTCTTGGTCCGTCTCGCCAACGGAACACTTTGGTGCACAGCTTCGAAGACGGCGTCGGCGGCTGGATCGTCAAACTCAAGGCCGCCAGCGTCAACCTGTGCGGCGACCTGGATCTCTGCTCGGGACCAGCAAGGTGGGATCGGTGTCATCATCGGGTACGTCCCTTCGCCGGAGTGCGCGGATGCCAGGTGATATGTGAAACTCGCCTGGACTCGCCTGATGTGCCGAGGGCGACTGTTCGCGCGCCGGTATCGCTTTCGGTAGATGGCAGGGTCAGGTGGCCGTCGGCCTCCAGTTGGCACAAGGACATGGACATCCCTGGGGACAGTTCTTGGTCATCGTCGGGCTCCCATAGCGAGAGTGCGCCGCCGTCGCAGATCGGCAGATGGGCCTTGCACGTCGCGATGAACTCGTCCACCCGGTACCGTTGCGGGGGAAGTTCGGCGAGGTCGTCCACCAGTGCCCGGCTGGCGTCAGCGACGAGCGACTGAGCGGTGACAGACTGGGCCAAGCCGAGGTAGGGTGCCCATCTTCGAAACGTCAGCCACTGTTCCTTGTTCGTGACCGGCCATCCGCTCTTCTGCGGTCCGAACCTGGGCTTCTGCGCGTCGGCGAAGCGTCGACCGCTGCCAGTCTCGAATTCGAACGGTTGTAGAGGTTCAGGGGCGGCGTAAAGCACTGCTAGTGCATGAACGAGGTCGTTGACACGCTTTTCTGTCGTGGCTGTGTCGTCCGCCATCGCTTGACGCCAAATTTGTGACCGCAGCACGCGGCTGAATGACGCAGCGGTTACCTCTTGGGGAGATTGCCAGCAGCGCACTGTTAGATCAGTAGTCGAAACCTCGGACCCGCTCGCAGAGATGAATCCCAGCGAAATTAGCGCGCCGAGCGACTTGTCGGCGATCAAGCGACCGCTCGTCGTCGTGTTATCGCCGTCGGGATCCTCATCCTTACCGCTGTCGAGCGGTTTCATCACCTCGGCGAGTCCGTCTGGCGCGACCAGGGCGACGAGTGTCGCCTTCTCGCACAGGTTGCGAGGGTGCGCCAGAACCGTCCTCATTAGGAACCGCATCGCCTCGGGCAAAATGTCTGGAGGGTTGAGTAGCGGCATATCAAATCTTCCTCAGCAGGTCTTCAAGCGCGTAACTGGGGATCCATGACTCGTGGAGCAGTTGTCTGGGGTCGCCCGGGTCTGACCGGGTCGCGGGCGTCAAGACGACACCGAGCGGCTGAAGCGCTAGCCGCAAGAGAGCCTTCGAAAGCACTGCGTCGTCGATCGCCTCGTTGACGATCAGCAAGGTTGGGACTCGCCACGGCGGGGGCAGTTGAGAGGCCCATGCGTGTAGGTCTTCCGTCCACCATGGGCCGAAAGGTCGAATACTCCGGATAGTGACGTTGCGGTTCGGCGCGACGACAACGACGACGCCCTTGCGCAGAAGGCGCTCAAGTAACGCCTGCTCCGCAGCCGCGTTTGGCGTATCTGTCCACACACTCATCCGACCATTGGATGACAGCGCCCGCAGGTCGTCGAGCGCTTCGCTACGCAACCCGCCCGCCATGAGTGTGGCGTGGGCCGGCGCCGGCGCCGGCGGCTTGCCTAGTCGGCGGCAGTGGGGACAGCCTCCGCAAGCAACGGAAACGGGAAATTGACTTCCAAGTTCGTCTTCAAGTTGATACCGGCGAGCCAGATGGCGGTTAGTGCACTCGTCGAGTCCGTGGATTAGTTCGGTCGCTGCGGCAAGTGCGGCGGTCGATGCGTTTCGCGCGGTTTGCTGTCCGTCTTTAAATCGGGACTGGAACGTGTCGCGATCGCAGATATCGCCGTCGAGCAGTTCGATTGTCGCGGACGACCGTTCGCTGTCAAAATGGGCTTCTAGTTCGTCGTCGTCGGCATCCGGTGGTATGTGCTCGGGCACAGGCCACCGCCACCGGACCATTCCGGATCGATCCATGGCAGCCAGGGTCTGCACGTTCCAGTAGCGGTTGGCATCGCTTGACGGATATCGAACGGAAGGAGTTTCTGACCGTAGATCGACGGTCAGGTAGTCGCCCGACCAGGTTCCGTTTCGCAGGCTTTGCCAGCGCTGCCATGCTAGATCTGGGCCGATGAGTCGCTCGCGGGCAATCTCGTTGGCGATGTGCGCATCGTTTTCGGTCCACAGGACGAGTGAGGCTGTGGCGTATCCATCTCGTCCCGACCTTCCGACTTCCTGGTACAACCGGTCTACCGATTCTGGCACGCATGCGTGTATGACAGCGCGGACGTCGGGAATGTCGATACCGAGCCCGAACGCCGATGTCGCTACGACAACGTCAAGATCTTCATTGGGTGCACCTGCCAAACGGAGACCTCGAACGGCGGCCTGTCGTGCGCTGGGCTTGGCGGTACTGGCGATTGCGGTTGCGGCTGTGAAGCCGGCCGCAGTGAGCCAAGAGAGGACGGTTCTGGTGTTTGAGGAGCGGTCGGAGGAATGCAGTGTTGTGTAGATCAGGGCTGGTCGCGGAAGGTGTCGTAGTGCCTCGATCAGCCGCTGACGTTTCTCGGATTCGTCGCGGCAATGTGCGGACCACCATGCGGGCTCTGGTCGGGTCGCCTGGCCAGAGACAAGGAGGTTGCTGCGCCCGCGAAACAGCCGGGTGAGGGCCGATAGGCCGTAGGTGTCAAGGGTACCGGTGAGTAGGACTGTCGTAGCCTGGCGGTCGTCGGGTGCGGCATTGAGAAGCTGTTGGCGTAGTCCAGCGAACATATGGAAAGCCGGACGGAAGGTGTCGCCCCATTCGGCGACGATGTGAGCTTCATCGATGACGATCAGGCCTAGAGTTCCCCGGTGAGCCGCTTCCGTTAGGGGCGCCGACAGTGATGTGCATGCCGCCTCTGGAGAGGCGACGGTTAGCCATTGTGAACCGTTCGCGATTCCGGTGCGAATCCGTTCCTTATCGGATGGATTCAGCGCGCCGTAGTAGGCGAAGCTATCGTGCCTCTGTGGCAGCAGTTCTTGGACCCGCCGCTCGAGGTCGATGGCTAGTGAGACGGTTGGCGCAATGATGATTGCTTGCCGTGGTCGGTTATGTAGCACCCGAGTGAGGACGACATCGCTCTTCCCAGAAGCGGTAGGCAAAACGCAGATGACAGTATCGGCCGGCCCCGCGACGGCGACGGCCCGCAATGCGTCGCGTTGTCCGACGGTCTTGGCGAACGGATACTGCATTGCCTGTGTGTAGAACGGGTCCGCTGGTATGTGGTCGTCGAAGCGGCGTGGGGATCTTCTGCTGGGAGCGTCATCAGGCGCCACGGTGTCATAGTGGTCGAGCCAGTCGGGTCTCCACATGACTGGACGCAACTCTGTCCCGTCGTAGTGAAGCCCGTAATCGGCCCAAATGGATCGATCCCATTTGGCGATGGGTGTGCCGGACAGACTCAGCGAGGCGTAACTGCGTGCGACGAGCCCGCTGCGGATCATGACGGCGATATCAGCCGGCGACGACTTGCGTGTCGCAAGGCGGCGATCGAGTCGCAGGTCTCGGACGCGGAGGTCGTCGAGCGTAAGGCCAGAGGTGGTCATTGCTCGGGTCCGGTCACGATGACGACGCCGCACGAGTCGATCCTGAGTTGCGGCGAGTCGATGGCGGCGGCGATTGTGTCGAATACGCGCGCATCACTGGACGCGTCCGCGCCGACCTGGCTGCGAGCCTGGACCATGGCCTCCTCGCGAGCGCGGGCGGCCTCCGCGTCGCAATTGGCGGCCAGGAGGTGTTGTTGAACTGGGGGACGCTGCGCGATGAGCCGTAGCGCCTCATGCGTGGCTCGTTCGCACAACTCGGGCCAGCCTTGGGCGTGGGTCAGGTACTCGAACCGCTCCGGTCGACTGCCGAGGTTGTCACCGTCTGCGCCGTCCAGGACAAGGCGAACCTGTTCGGCAGGTTCGCCTTGTCCTGGACTCCACCAGATGCACTCGAACCGCGGCGCGAACAGTTGGCCCAGTCGGATGGCGGCCGCCGACGCCGCGGCAACATCGACGATGCGCAGGTCGTCGACTGGTCCCGAGTCTGGGGCGATGACAACACCAAACGTGAAGAAGTACAGCACGGTGCCGGGTTCACGCCGTGGCTGGTTGATCTCGATCGCGAACGCGCGTCCTCGATCATCACGCATCGCCAGGTCGGCAAAGCGGTCGACCAGGGGTTCACCCCACCGCAGCAGTCCAGTGCCGTCGACAGCACGTGCTCGCTGATGGGCGTAATGCCGACGCAAATGTTTCGGCCCGAGTCGGAGCACCTCCGACTCTGTGACGCGCGGCGGATGCTTGCTGCTCAGCCCATAGCGGGTGCCGTCGCGTTCGACGTTCTCGGTGAAGCCAAGCATCTCCACCGCGTAGCCCCGAAAGGAGTGGAGTATCGCGGCAGCGTCGTCCGCTCCTCGCATCCCTTCTGCCAGTTGCTGATCTTCGGTCCGGTCCTCGATAGCATCGAGCAGGTCCTGGCCCTCAATCCGCCGACGCTGCACGTCGAGATCTTCTCGGCCGGAGGCCATTCGCGCGCCTGCCTCGGGAAGACCTTGGTCGATAACGTGGGAAAGAAACTCGCGTTCTACCGCCGGTAGCACGTACTGCAGCGTGGCGCTCGACTCCTCGAACAGCCCTAGACCTTCGTCAAGGCCACGTCGCCATGCGCCAAGGTGAGAGTCAAGGTCGGGGGTTTCTTCGCGGAACGCAGTCGACCGCACAGGACCGGTCGCCGCCTGCCCACGGTTTGCCCACCGATCAAAGCGGCCGAGACGTTGCTCGAGCCGCGCGATGTTTACGGGCAGGTCGAGATGCAACACGTCCTCGACGACCTGGAGATTGATGCCCTCCTCGCCGCCACGATCCAGGACAATCACGGCGCCAGACAGTTCATCAACAAAGCGGCGAACCGCAGCGGCGCGATCGGCCGCGTCCATCGATGAGAGCAGACGTACCACGCGGTGAGCCCCGAAATGTGCCTCCAAACGCTCTGCGGCTACGGCGGCGGTCGACGGGAACGAGCACGTCACCGCTACTCGGTGACTGCCCATATACGGCCACGCCCACTCGACCATCGCCGTGAACCGGTCGTCATGTGTGTCCTCTGCGAGGATTGCCTCAATCTGTGCGGCAAATGACACCGCCTGAACCGTCCCGGCGAAGCCAGTTAGTGAAGCAAGTTCACTTTGGTCCAGGTCATGACCACTCCCGCCGCGCAGCGCTAGAGCGAGATCTGTGAGCGCCGAGACTGGCGCCATGCCTCGGCCGAGAACTGTGCGGACGATCCCAGGAGCATCCGCGAACTCGAGACCGGCGATTTCAACACGCAGATCCTCGACAAGTCTGAGGATTTGATATCGCCGACTATCTGGATCCGGTACCAGCCAGTCGCGGCTGACGGTCCGTCCACGAACTGGGAATAGCCGAGCCAACGATGCGCTGCGGCGAGCTCTTATCAGTCGTCGGTGAATTCGGTAGGTCTCGGCTAGCTGCGTGCGAATACGCTGACAGACCGCGCGTGCCTCTTCGTCCGCGCGGATCTCGACGGCTCGGTCCAACGAGTCGAGTTCTCGCTGGAGCCATACTTCGTTCGGCAGGAGTCGACGCAGCGTGAGACTTGGTTCGTCGAGGAACATTACCGGGGTGTCGTTGCCAAGAGCGGCCAGAGCCTGTGAGAGAGCGTCGCGGATTGCTACGCGATGCCGGAACTGAGCAAGTCCATCGAGCGGGTAGGTCCGCGGATCCAGCAGGTGTAACATCCGCAAAAAGCTGTCTTCGTTCGACCTTACGGGCGTCGCTGACAGGAGCAACGCGCCAGTCGCGGCATGTGCGAGCTCGCAGAGTCGCCGGTAAACTGCGTCATCATCTGTCGACGTCGCGGTCAGTCTGTGGGCCTCGTCGACAACAACAAGCAATCGCCCGCACGCGGAGGTCGAGATGATCGCCGAGTGCGGAAGGATCTGTACCCGACCACCAAACTGATCGACTCGAAACTTAGACAACAATTCCGCTCGCCACTGATCGATTAACCCGTCGGGGGCGAGGACGAGGACAGCCCCGGTGTCGTCGAGCAGGAGTTGTCGGATCACCATGCCGGCCTCGACAGTTTTACCGAGTCCGACCTCGTCCGCGAGCAGATAGCGCTTCACCGGATCGGCGAGGATCCGCCGTGCCGCACCGACCTGGTGTGCATGGATCTCTACGCCAGATGACCAGATGCCAGCCAGGCCTTGACTCGCCACCTGCTGTCGCAGAACGTCGCTAACGAAACTTGAGCGGCGCTCGTGGAGATAGCGACTCTCGACCGTGCCCGTCTTCAGAAGATTTACGACATCGTCGATCGGTTGCGACCATCGCGTATAGAGCCGGTCGGGCTCGACGTACTGCGACTGGCCGTTGGGGAAATCAACGAGATAGGACGTCCCACGCGCGTCGAGTCCGTCAACAAAGCCCGCGAGCCACCGTGTGCCGTCGTGCCACCACACACGCTGGTGTTTTTCGAGCTTCGCTGGCTGCACATCGAGATCGCCGACCGTTACCACGAACTCGTCTCTCGCCGGTCCGTCAAAGAACCGGACGACGCCCTGACCGTCGCGACGCTTGCCGATGCCGTGGACGACGTGCCGGACGAAGACGTCAACCATCGGACCTGGCAACGAAATCGCCCACACGAAGGGCCGCACTCATGCTCTTCCCCTCCCCACGCTCAGCGCCGCCAGAACGTGGTACCTACGGGCGACCCCTGACGGCCCTAATGGGAACAGGCAACGTCCGGACTTGAGGTCAATCCCAGACATCGGCTCCCAGCAGTCTTCGCCGAACTCGATCTTGTCATCTGATCGCAGGACGTTCGCGTCCAAACCCGGCCCACTCCCGGCAACGCAACAGTCTCCGATCCCACCTGGGCAAGCGACGAAGTCGCCCACCCGCAGGGCCACAGTCATGCGTCGCCTCCGTCCCATGCTTACGACCCTACGACGGCTTCCAGCCTATGGGCGACCACCGACAGACGTTGTGGGAACGAGGAAGCACCAGCCTCTACCGGTTCGTCGCGCACGTCCGCTAGTCCAGTCGCGGCCCTACCTACCTTCGTTACCCTCCGTCACACGCGTCCGAGCGGGGACAGTTCGACGGTCATAGCCACTCACGTGGATCGGCGACCCCATGCGGTTAACTACTGGATGTGTTAATGATCTTTGATGTAGTATTCCCAAGATCGCGACAATCTGATCACGACGCGGGTCCTGCCAGGTTCGAGCAGGTCAGCATGCATGGCGGGTACCTAGGGTGGAACGGACGCCCTCCCTAGTTGGCCGTAGCGGGCCCACTGTCTGTGCGCTGTGGTTGAATCACGCGCTGTAGTTTTGATGTTGGACCGACGACCAGAAACTACGGCGACGATGATTGATCTATCGGCAGAGTATGTGTACAACGTTCAGTCACCACGACGGTGTCGGTGATCTTGGAGGTGGCAGCATGGGCCCGCGCGAGAAAGCCGTAGTTCTGCTCAGCGGTGGGTTGGACTCAGCCACGGTGCTGGCGATCGCCAAGGCCGAGAGGTACGACCCCTACGCCTTGAGCTTCCGATACGGACAACGGCACAGTGTGGAACTGGAGGCCGCGCGCCAGGTGGCGGCGGCGCTGGGCGCAGTGGAGCACGTAGTTGCCGAGATCGACCTGCGAGTGTTCGGGGGGTCGGCCCTGACGGCAGGCATCGACGTGCCGCACCACGACAGCGCCGAGGACCTGGACACTAGTGAGATTCCGATCACCTATGTGCCAGCACGCAACACGGTGTTCCTGTCGTTCGCGCTGGCGTGGGCGGAGACACTGGACGCCAGCGATGTGTTTATCGGGGTCAATGCTCTGGATTACAGCGGCTATCCCGACTGCCGGCCGGAGTACATCGCCGCCTACGAACGTATGGCAAACCTTGCCACGAAGGCCGGAGTGGAGGGCCGGCAGCGCCTGCGTATCCACACCCCTCTTATCGAACTCACGAAGGCGCAGACGATCACACGGGGATTGGCGTTGGGCGTGGACTATTCCCTGACCCACAGTTGCTATGACCCGCGACTGGACGGGCGGGCCTGCGGAACCTGTGATTCCTGCTTGTTGCGTGGCCGCGGCTTTACAGAGTTGGGGCTGACCGACCCCGCGCTGGACGCTCCCGCTGGAGCAACGACATGACGTACCAGATCAAGGAGATCTTCTACACGCTGCAGGGCGAGGGAACTCACGCGGGCCGGCCGGCAGTGTTCTGCCGGTTCACGGGGTGCAACCTGTGGAACGGCCGCGAATCCGGGCGTGCGCGGGCGGTCTGTCAGTTCTGTGACACCGATTTTGTCGGCATCGATGGGCAGGGCGGCGGCCGTTTCACCACCGCCGAGGAACTGGCCGCAGCGATCTCGGCGACGTGGCACGGACACGCCCACCCCCGATCCCATCCGTTCGTCGTATGCACTGGTGGGGAGCCACTGCTGCAGTTGGACACGTCCCTGATCGATGCCATGCACGACGCGGGGTTCGAGGTCGCCGTGGAGACCAACGGCACCCAGCCCGCACCTGCTGGCTTGGACTGGATCTGTGTCAGCCCCAAAGCCGACGCGGAACTCGTGTTGACCGAGGGCGACGAGCTCAAATTGGTTTTTCCACAAGAAAAGACGGTACCAGAACGCTACGAGCGGCTGCAGTTTCCGCGCCTCCTGCTACAGCCAATGGACGGCCCTGACCGGGAGGCCAATACCCTCCGCGCGGTCGAGTACTGCCTAGCACATCCGCAGTGGAGCCTCAGCCTACAAACTCACAAGTACCTGGGGATCCGGTGATGGAGGTCTTCCGCGAGTTCACCTTCGAGGCAGCGCACCGCCTGCCCAACGTCCCCGAAGGCCACAAATGCGCCCGGCTGCATGGGCACTCCTACCGAGTGGAGGTCCGCGTGGAAGGTCCTGTCGCCCCAGCCACCGGTTGGGTGATGGACTTCGCCGAGTTGAAGGAGGTGTTCAGGCCACTGCACGAGCGTCTCGACCACCACTATCTCAACGAGATCGAAGGCTTAGAGAACCCCACCAGCGAGAACCTGGCGCGATGGATCTGGGAACGACTGCAGGGCACGCTCCCGTTGTCGGCGGTGGTGGTCCGGGAGACCTGCACGTCCGGCTGCGTCTACCGTGGGGAGACCACATGATGTTGGAAGACGTCCAAGGCCGTCTCGACGCTCGTGGCATCTCGCTCGACGAAGTGGGGATAACCGGGCTGCGCTATCCCGTCGTGGTCTGCGACCGCGACGGCGCAAAACAAGAGACCCTCGGTGAGGCCACGATGTCCGTGGCACTACCGGCCGAGGCGAAAGGCGCCCACTTAAGCCGGTTCGTTGAAGTAATCCACGAATACGCCACGGAGATCAGCGTAAGCACGCTGCCGATGATCGTCGACACTTTACGTCAACGACTCGCCACCTCACGCTCTCGATTGCAGGTGAAGGCGACCTATTTCCGGGAGCGCCGTGCTCCGGTCACCGGAACTCCCTCAATGATGGGCTACGAGGCGGTGTGGTCCGCCGAGTCAGACGGACCCGCGATTCACCGCGAGATCAGCGCGCGCGTTCCTGTCACCAGCGTCTGCCCATGCAGCAAGGTCATCAGCGACTACGGGGCCCACAACCAGCGTGGCCATATCACCCTTCACGCTCGCCTCTGCCCCAGCGCAGCCGAGCCCCTGTGGGTCGAGGATCTCATTGATTTAGCTGAACGCTCAGCGTCGGCTCCGGTCTATCCGCTGTTGAAACGGCCCGACGAACGGCACGTGACAATGCTGGCCTTCGACAACCCTGTCTTCGTCGAGGACATGGCTCGCAATGTCGCCCACGAGTTGCGCGACGATTCCCGTGTTGCAGCGTTTGGCGTGCACGCCGCCAACGAGGAAAGCATCCACGACCACGCCGCCTACGCCACACTCGAATGGCCGCAGCCGGGGCTGCTTCTTTCCCTCCGCTGGGGCCTGCAGTGAACTGCGCGCCCCACACAGAAACACGGTCAGAGGTGCGTATTGTCGTCACCTGCGCCAACCGAAAACTCCGCGAGGTCCCCCGTGAGTTGCGACTGCACGCGGTTCCTCATAAACACCAGGCGAATCGATTCGACACCTGGACACACCGGTTAACAGCGAACCCGACCGCCGCAGTGCCGGCAGACCTACTTTATGGCGGGGAACACTGGCAAATAGCCCGCACGCTCGAACAACACGCCACCGCGAGCGGCCACCGCGCGTCCACCTGGGTCTGCTCTGCCGGCTACGGACTGGTGCCCCTGACCGCACCACTGCGCCCGTATGCGGCCACCTTCGGGCTCAGCCACCCCGACTCGGCTGGCCACACCACCAAGGCCACCCAGGAATGGTGGACCTACCACACCACTTGGCGCGGACCCGACGCAGACGCACCTCGCTCTTTCACCGCCCTCGCGGCAAGCGCTCCGCGTGCCGCACTCCTCGTCGTGCTATCGGCGGCCTACCTGCGGGCATGCGCCCACGACCTCATCGCCGCTGCAACCAAGCTGCATCGCCCAGAACAGATGGCGATCATTTCCGTGGGCGGTGGCACGACTCCCGAACTCCGCGAATATCTGCTACCCGCCGACGCGCACCTGCAGGCCGTGGTCGGCGGCAGCCTGGGCGCGCTCAATGTGCGCCTAGCCGCTCGACTGCTGCAAACCGCCGCAGCAGACCCCTTCAACCGCCACGATCTCGCCGGGCGCATCAGGACGCTCGCGCGTGGGGCGCGACGCCAGGTGCCGAAACGCGAGGTCCTCACCGACGATAAAATCCGGGCTTTCATCGCCGAACGCGTCAGTGAGAGCAGCACCTATACCTCGATGTTGCGGCAACTACGCGGCGCCGGACTGGCGTGCGAGCAGCAACGGTTCGCCCGGTTGTTCGCTGCCACCCTCGGAGGTAGGTGATGGCTCTACGACCTACCACGCTGTCGCGGCGAGCCCTGCGCGTCGACCAGACAGCCACGTACCCGCTTTATCTCTTCACACTCACCGCCAGCGAGATTTTACGCGTCGCCGACATCTCCCGCGTCAGCCGCGATGAAGCCGGCAAACTCATCGGATATCAACGCCCCGAGGTGCGTGGCCACATCAAGGAGATCGTCGACTACCTCAACGGCTCCGATGCGGTGTTCCCTAATCCGATCATCCTCGCCTTGTCCTCCAGTGTGCGATTCACATCCAGCCGAGGCCCCAAGACCAGCGATGGACTCGCGGTCAGCGGCAGCGTCGAAATCCCGCTCCCTCCCCCGGACCGACCCAAGCCCGGCTGGATCGTCGACGGCCAACAGCGCGCCCTCGCCCTGTCCAGGGCAACCAACAAGAACTTCCCGGTCCTCATCACCGCGTTCATCGCCGACTCGGTCGATGTCCAACGCGACCAGTTCCTGCGCATCAACAACACCAGGCCATTGCCGAGAGGTCTGGTCACCGAACTACTGCCCGCAGTCGATACACCGCTTCCAGCCCGATTGTCGATCAAACAGATGCCCTCGAAGCTCTGCGACCTGCTCAACCAAGATGAGAAGTCACCCTTCCACGGATTGATCCGCCGCGCCTCCTCCGACGCGGAAGCCTCGCGGACAGCGGTAGTCACCGACACCAGCATCGTCAAGATGTTGGAAGAGAGCCTTTCGCCGTCGGGTTGCTTGTTCATCTACCGCAATATGAGCAGCGGGGAAACCGACACCGAAGGGCTGTGGACCGCGTTAACCGTCTACTGGTCGGCAGTCAGAGATACCTTCCCCGAGGCGTGGGGAAAATCATCCACCAAGAGTCGCCTTATGCACGGCACGGGTATCCGAGCGATGGGTCGGCTGATGGACCGAATTCTTACCACTGTCGATCCTTGCGGTCCCGATGCCCCTCCCGCCGTGCGCGCCGAAATCGCCCGTGTCGTGCCATACTGCCACTGGACATCAGGAGACTGGGGTGAGCTGGGAATGCGTTGGAGCGACGTCCAGAACGTTCCACGCCATATTCAGGAGTTGTCCAACTTCCTGATTCGAACCTACGCGCAAAGTCGTGCGGCCCGGCCATGAAATTCTTCTTCCCCGACTCGCAGGACCAGATCGACCCTCACTTCGATTTTCGCACTGAAGAAAGGGAGACATTCCGAGTCCGGCAACGCGACGACCTCTACGCCCACGAGGCGCTGCACGAGCCACCCTTTGATGGGCTGTTGGTATCCAAAGCCATCGTCGACGGCGCTTCCGGAGGTGTTGGCAAGTATACCGTCTCGCAACGCCACCGCCTCCACCGACAACGCGCTCAACGTTTCTTCCGACTCAACCACGCCAGCCGACCGCTAGAAATCATGGGTGACTGCGGGGCATTCAACTACATGCGCGAGGACATCCCACCCTACACCCCTAATGAGGTCATCGACTTCTACCACAACTGCGGCTTCGACCTCGGGGTGTCCGTCGACCACGTGATCTTCGGTTATAACCCCGCCGCTGACGACGGCGTCCAGGACCCCGCACTGCCCGAGTGGTCACGGCGCCAAGACATCACACTCGAACTCGCGGCCGAGTTTCTCAACGCCTGCCGGCGCCGAAAAACCACCTTCGAGCCACTTGGCGTGGCCCAAGGATGGAGCCCCGCCTCCTACGCTCACTCCGTGGCCACGCTGCAACACATCGGCTACCAACGCATCGCGCTGGGCGGAATGGTGCCCCTCAAGACCCGCGACATCATGACCTGCCTCGCGGCCATCGACACCGTGCGGGACAACACAACCCACCTGCACCTGCTGGGCATCAGCCGTTGCGAGAACGCCACTGGCTTCGCCTCTCTGGGCGTGACGAGCTTCGACAGTACCTCGCCGTTCCAACAGGCATTCAAAGACGATAGGGACAACTACTACACATCCAACCGAACCTACGTTGCCATCCGCGTCCCCCAGGTCGACGCCAACAACAAGCTCAAAGGCGCTATCCGCGCTGGCCGAATTTCCCAAGATTATGCTATCAGCCTTGAGCGCACGTGTCTGTGTTTGCTGCGCGCCTACGCCGTGCGCGAGGCGCGCCTAGACGACGTCATCAACGCGTTGCGCGCCTACGAGTCTCTGTACGACCCACGCAAAGACCACAGCGATGCCTACCGAGAGACCCTCACCGACCGCCCCTGGGAGCGATGCGCGTGCGGCATCTGCAACCGGATCGGTATCGAGGTCATCATCTTCCGTGGTTCCGAGCGAAACAAGAGCCGCGGTTTTCATAACCTGCACGTCTTCAGCCGCCAACTCGACCGTGAACTAGCAGGGAGCAGCGCGTGACAAGTATCCCCAATCGGCGAACGAACCACGACTGCGCCGTTGCCGAACTCCGGATCCCCGCGCTCGAGATCCGACAGGGCCCTAACCGTACATTGTACACCTTCGCCATCGACGGTAAGCAACTCCCGAAGGTCGCCGCCGTGGCGCGGGTACGTCGCGACGACAACAGTTGCCTCCACGGCTACCAGCGGCCTGCCGTTCTCGCTCACATTAAGGCGATCCGCCGCTATATCGAGTCCACCGACCCACTGCTGCCCAATGCGCTCGTCGTCGCCTTCGATAAGCGAGTGATCTTCGAGTCGTCCGCGCAGTCTTCGCCGTCCGCCTACTCGCGCCCAGGCACGCTCGTTATCCCCTTCGACAGCGACTGGAGCGACGCGGACAAGCCAGGCTGGATCGTCGACGGCCAGCAACGGAGCGTCGCCATCCGCGAGGCCGATGTTCCCAACTTCCCAGTGTGCGTCACCGCGTTCATCACCGACGACGAGGCCGATCAGCGCTCTCAATTCATCCTCGTCAACAACACGAAACCACTGCCTAAGGGCCTAATCCACGAGTTGCTGCCCACCGCCTCCGGCCCGCTACCCGCCCAACTTCAGGTCCGTCGCCTCCCCGCTCGCCTGCTTGAACGACTTAACTACGACGCCGACTCACCGATGCGGCACCGCATCCAGTCGCCAACCATGCCAGAGGGCGTCATCAAGGACAACTCCGTGTTGCGGATGCTAGAGAACAGCCTCACCGATGGCGCGATCTACCGTTACCGGCATCTCAACACCGGTGGCGGCAAAACCGAGAACATGCTCGCCACCGTCAAAACCTTCTGGACCGCCGTCAGCATTGTGTTCGATGAAGCGTGGACACTACCTCCGCGCAAATCGAGACTTACTCATGGAATCGGGATCATCAGCCTTGGCTATGTTATGGACGCCATCGCCGACACCATGCTCGACATGCAAGACGCGCTCGATATCAATGACGTCATGAACGAGTTGATGATCCTCAAAGACGCGTGCCCGTGGACTGCCGGAACATGGCAGTTCAGCGACGGTACGCAACGCAAATGGAATGATGTGCAGAACATCTCGCGTGACATTCGGATGGTCACCAATCACCTGCTCGACGTGTACCGTACCGGCTCGACGGCCACACAGCCCGCCACTTCAGCCTGACCTGACCGGCGTCGCATCGAGATTCTGCCGTCTCCATAACAATGCTGGCAACACCGCCACCGCGAGGTGACCACGACGAACTTCAACAGGCCTCGAGGGCCCTGCTCGGCAGGGCGGCCAACACGGACGAGACGCTGACCATGCACCTGCTACCTGGTGCTGCACGGATGGACCCATCAGGTGGGCCATGGCGTCGCCACCGCGTCCCCGTGGCCATCCAGTCGTATCGGTAGGCTGTCGGGACGACGGGCCGTTAGCTCAACTGGCAGAGCAAGAGACTTTTAATCCCCTGCTCCGTGTCGCCTGGCGTGCCAGGAATATGGGACCGGTGGTGTTTACCTGCTGGTTCTCGGCGGCGGACCGAGTGCTCTCTGTCGCGGTGTGCGGCACCGGGCTCAATTCGGGCTCCTGTGCTGCGCGCCGTGCACGGGGCACGATGCGGGCGGCGGCTTCGGCGGCTTCGCGGGCGAGTTCGGGTAGGACGTGGGCGTAGGTGTCGGCGGTGATGGTGATGGAGGAATGACCGAGCAGGTCTTGGACGACCTTGAGGTCGGCGCCGGTGGCCAGGGTGAGGGTGGCGGCGCCGTGGCGCAGGTCATGTAGCCGGATAGGGGGGAGTCCTGCGCTGGTGTTGAGTTCCCGGAACCGGGTGCTGATGGTGGCGGGGTGCAGCGGTCTGCCGTCGGTGTCGGTGAACACCAGGCCGCTGTCGACCCATGCGTTGCCGAGTGCGCGGCGGGCTCGGTGCTGTCGTGCTCGGTGGGCGCGGAGGACGTCGGTGGTGTCGTTGTCCAGGGACACGACGCGGCCGGAGGCGTCGGATTTGGGTTCGCCGTACTCGGCGGCCCAGCCGATCTGGGTGATCTGCGCGGTGATGGTGATGCTCTGGTGGGTGAGGTCGGTTTCGCTCCAGGGTAGGCCGCAGGCTTCCCCGCGGCGTAGCCCGCGGAAGGCGATGAGGTGGAACAGCGGGTAGAGCGGGTCGTCGGCGGCGTGGTCGAGGAATTCCCCGGTCTGTTGGGGTGTCCGGACCATGACGCGGGATGGTTTCTGGCCGGTGTCGCGCCAGTGGCGGATGCGTTCGTCGGTCCAGAACAGCGCTTTGGGTCGTTTCCCGGAGGGCAGTTCGATGTAGCTGGCCGCGTTGAAGGAGATCTTCTTGGCGCGGATGGCGGCGTTGAGCGCGGCCCGCAGGGTGGCTCGGTAGCGCTGCATGGTGGCGGGTCCGGTGGGGCGCAGGCCTTTCACGCTGGCTCGGATCTGGGGGTCGTCGCTGGAGTGGGCGGCTTCGATCTCGTCGTTGCGTTCGGCGATGGTGTCGAACATCGCGGCGACGTGGTCGACGGTGAGCTTGTCCAAGGGTAGGTGCCCGAGTTGGGGTATCAGCCAGCGGCGGATGTGGATGCTGTAGGCGCGTACGGTGCCTTTGCGGAGTGTCTTGCGGCTGGCGAGCCAGCGGTCGAGCCACTGTCCGACCGTGGGCATGTGGTTGAGGTCTAGGCCGGCGTCGAGTTGGGCGCGGACATTCTCGGGGCTGGGCAGTGGCTGTTTGCCCGGGTGGCGTGCTCGATGAGGTCGCCGATTCTGGCGCATGCGGTGGCGTCGCGTGGATCGGCGACGGCGATCAGGGTGCCGATCTTGTCGATTTCGGTTTCGGCGTCGCGGACGGTGGCAAAACCGCTGCGGCGCATGGTGCGGCGGGTGCCGTTGTCGCGTTTGGGGAGTTCGATCTGCAGGTGCCACACGCCGTGCTCGGCGCTCCAGGTGCCGTTGCGGCGGCGTAGTTTCGGGCAGGCGTTGCCGAGTTCCTTGCCGGTATGGGGGTCGGTGCAGCCGCACCGCTTGAATGTGCGCCCTCTCATCGGGGTGATCTCCTTGGAATCCGCTGGCTGGGCGACGGCTATGGACGCTCTGATTCGCGCAAAGGGCAAGCCCTTACGTCCCAGTGGTGACGTCCATGCCGAGCACACCCAGCAGGTGCGCGACCGCGACGAGGTAGCGGCGCCCGGTGCGCAGGACGGGCACGGGAAACTCGCCTATGCGGGCGAGGTGGTATGCCTTGGTGCGGCCGATGCGCAGTACGGACGCCGCGGTGAGGAGATCTGTTGTGGCGCCGAGGGCGCGGATCTCCCCCGGCGACCAAGCACGCGCCCCGGAAACACGGGCAGGCATTGGTGTGTCGGGTGAGGGGATGCTCATGGCGATGGCATTCCTTCAGCTCATGTCCGGTGAATCCGTGGCGGCACTGGACCGGGACGGGAGGCGCCGGTTCGACTCCCCGGGCCCCACTACGGGGCGGGCACCTGGCGGCGGGTTCCCAGTGCCGCCCGTCACCGACGCGGCGTGGACATGCCCGACGGGGGGCATGTCCACGCCCCTGCGCACCGGGTCGGGGTCGTGGCCCGGGGCGCGCCAGACCGGGTTAAGCCGCGGCGTTGTGTTCCGGGTCGGTCGACCTGGCGCGCAACGCCTGCAGGTCGACCAGCACTAGCCCCAGAGCGTGGGCGGGTTGCTGGGGCATGACGCCGTTGCCCAGCGCGCGCAGTTTGCGCTGTGCGGAGGCCGGGCACGTCAGGCATTCGCGGTCAAGATTGCCGTGATGTGACGGTCCGGGTCAGCCAAGTCGGCGCACCAGGCGATGTGCCCTACGTCCAGCGCGGCCAGATCAGGTGACCACACCCAGAGTGTTTTCGCCTGCTCACGCCGCCCTGCTTCTCGGTGCGATGGCGTCGACCCTGAGATTCACCGGGATTGCCTGTCCGGCCCTGGCAGTGGGTCGAGATCGCCGGGAATCGGTCAGGATCGCTGACGCTGAACTCGCGGGCTTCCGCTTCGTGCGGAACACGAGCACGTCCTCGTGTGCGATCAGGTGTAGTGGCAGACCTGTCTGGCGTTGTTTGCGGATGAAGTCGCGTTGGAAGAAGCTGCCACGGGTGACGAGATCATCGTCGCCGAGGCGCGCGAGCAGCGCCACGCACCGTTCGACCGGGATCAGGCCGGCGTGGGTACCGCAGGCGAGGATCTGGGAGGGCAGGTCGATCAGTTCGGCGTGTTCGCGCCAAGGGCGGATGGTGATCGCGATGTGCCCGCCGGGCCGCAGGAACGCCGCGGTGGCGGTGAGGATCTTGGTGAAGCCGGTCAGGAGGCGGTGGTGGCCGATGTTGGCGAGGTTGCCGCGGTCGAGGGTGTTGCCGTAGAGGTGGTGGTATTTGTGCACGCCGGTGCCGGGGCGGCGGTGACTTGGCCGTGGGTGGAGGGCCCGTAGGGGGGTGAGGTCACCACGAGCGCGGCCTGCCCGAGGTACTCCTCCGGCAGCAGGGTGGCCAACTGGCGGGCGTCGCCGTGGAACACCCGCCCGTGGTGTTCGATGCCGTTCTGGCGGGCCAGGTCTAGGTTCGCGCGGGTGACGTGGACCCAGTGTGGTTCGTACTCGACGCCGAGCGCGCGGCGGTCTTGGTGGAGGGCTTCGATGAGGGTGGTGCCGATGCCGCACATCGGGTCGAGCACGAGGTCGCCGGGTTGGGTGTAGTGGGTGATGGCGTGGGCGGCTACTGCGGGCAGCATTTTGGCGGGGTGCGCGGTGGACTCGGCGACGTAGCGGCTTTTGCGCTGGGCGGCTGGTGAGGTTTGCGCGGTGGCCCAGACCGACACGGCCGCCACCGTGGACACTGCGTCGGGTGTGGCCGGGTCAGGATGGTCGATGACTGCCCGCGGATTCCGCACTCTTGGCCCGTCGAGGTTGGTCTGGCTCGGGTCGTGGTGGATGTTTTCGTCAGCCACGGGAGTGCCTTCCTTGCAGGGGTTGCCGGGGTGGTGGCGCGAGGTGGGTGTCATCGGGTGAGTCCGGTCTCGACCACGGCGGCGGCCGGTGCGAGCGGTGGCGGTTGGTGATCGTGTGGTTGGGCGAACACCAGGACGTCGGAGGAGATCCTGCGGTGCGGTGCGGGCAGACGGTGCCCGTGTGCGTGGTGGTGTGTGGGTGTCTCGGCGCCGTGGAGGTGCCCGATGAACTGCCCGCCGTGGATGGGGGTGTGGAGGGCGATGATGTGCTGGAGGTAGAGCAGGTCGGCGTTTTGCGCGCTGGCCACGACGGGCCCGGTCGGGTCGACTAGTTCACCCTGTGACCAGTCACTGTGGGTGAGCACAGCGAGGATGCCACCGACCCGCAACAGGCGGGCAGCAAGCAGGGCGATGTGATCGCTGGCGCGGTCTGTGCTGGGTTCGGGACGCAGGCTCGTGATGATCAGGTCGGTGTCCCCGGACGCGACGTCGAACCGGTTGGGCGCCGCGTCCGGCGGCCAACCGGGCAGCGCGGCAGGCTCGGGCGCGGGGGTGTTGTCAGGGGTACCGACAAGATCAGCCCAGAACGGTCGTGAGGCCCGCCCACCGGCGGTCAGATCCGGCTCGAGGCGGACCACCCGGGCTCGCCGGGCGAGGTCGGTGATCGCGGTCAGCGCGGTGGCTAACTCATCGTCGGGGTCGACGGTGGTGGCGTGGTCGATCAGTCCTTCGGCCCGTCCCGGGCGGTGGGGCGGCCTGGGTGCCGCGGTCGGCCGGGGCAGCACGACGACCCGGTCGCCAGGCTCGCTGAACGAGGTGACGATCTTGGTCAGAAGGGCTGTGGGCCACGGGGTGTCGGGGTCGAGGGGGATGGGTCCGCAGGCCCAGACCGTGGCCGGGGTCGGCGCGGTGAAGGCGGTATGAGAACGCGTCGGGGTGCTTGTGCGGCGGGTGCCGCGCCGGCTCGTGGCGGTGCGCGCCGGTGCGCTCGGGTAGGGCCTGCGGTCCTCGTCGCGGCCTGTTCGGCGTGGTCGGGTGGAGTCGGTGCGGCCCACCGGGGCGGGGGTTGCGGAATGGTCGGAACGGGTCATGAATGCCTCCACCAGTCTGATGGTGCGCCGGTGTGCGTGGCGCTGATGACACCCCTGAACTCCGGAATACGACCGTCTTTTCAACAACGGGTCCCAGCTTTTTTCACGCACCTTCAGCGGCGTCAGCACAAGTGCGCCGGATGTTGAGTGTGCTCGTGTGTGCGTCTGCGAGAAGGGTGTGCACGCCGTCGTGAGCACTTACCGGTAAAGATCAGATGAGAACAATTATTCTCTGCGTCGCGGGTTGCTGGTCTGCCGCGCGGCGTGTCAGCCGAGCACGGCTACTACGGAACTACTACCAACCCACTACGGAACCAGCGTAACCGCAGCTCCTCAGCTACTACGGCGGATCATCTAACGATCTCGGCGCGGGAGACAGTGATCGACCACGGGACTCGTTATGGATCTCCGTAGTAGCTGATAATGATCACGCGAGATCAGCGGTAGTCGAATGGTAGTAGCCCGGTAGCGGCTTCGTAGCAGTGTGGTAGTACCTGCTG
>DASXJI010000032.1:0-9235 GCA_036497495.1 Mycobacterium sp. | reverse complement strand
GGGATCGTCGTTGCCGGCCAGGATGTCTTCCTGGAAGCACCGGGTGGCTTCGTATTGCAGCGCCAAGAACTGCACGCCCTTGTTGGTGCTCTGCCGCCACTCGCGCTCTTTGGCGATGCGCTCGGCGAGGTCTTTCCGTGGATCCGGCGGGCCCGGCTGAATCGGGGGAAGCAACGGCGCTTCCGGCGGCGCCGCTGCGCTCGACGGAGCCGGCACCGGGGGCGGAGTCGGGGCGGGCGACGGCGCGTCGTGCGGATACGGCCTGGGCTGCGGCGGGACGAGCGGGTTCGGGCCGGGTGCGCCCGGTGCGGGTGCACCGGGTTGCCCGCCGGGGGCGGGTAGACCAGGCTGTTGTCCGCCTGGTACCAGTGCCTGACCATCGGGCAGCCCGCCGCGCGGCGCGGGCGACCGCGGGCCGCCCTGCATCCCAGCACTGTCGACAGGAAGTGCATTGATGACCGGACGGATGTACAACCGCGCGGTCTGGCCAAGGTTGCGGGCCTCATTGCCGTCCGTTCCCGGGACGGTGATGACCAGGTTGTCGCCGTCGACGATGACCTCAGAACCCGAGACACCGAGCCCGTTGACGCGGGCGCTGATGATCTCTTGAGCCTGCGACAACGCCTCCCGGCTCGGCCGAGACCCGTCCGGCGTCCGAGCGGTCAACGTGACCCGGGTGCCACCTTGTAAGTCGATGCCGAGCTTCGCGTCGGCATGCTTGTCGCCGGTGAGGAACACCAGCAGGTACACGCCGATGAGCAGAACCAGGAACACCGCCAGATAGCGGCTAGGGTGCACCGGCGCCGAAGGCGATGCCACGTGTTGAGTCTCCTCCGCTCATGCGCGATGCGCTTCGTTGCAGGTCGCCACCCCGCCGTCCGCCCCTCGCGCGCCCATCAGTTCGACCGCACCGAAAAGGGTACGTGGCGCGCCACCGACCTCAGTCGTTGGGCAGTCGCCCCGGGTCGTCGGCCAGATCGCCCACCTCGTCGGCCGCAGTGTCCAGGATCTCCGGCTCGATCCGGTCCTTAATCGCCAGCTTGGCCCAGGTTGTCACCACGCCGGGGGCGATCTCGAGGTCCACCGTGTCGTCAGTGATGCGCTTGACGGTGGCGTGCAATCCGGAGGTGGTTTGCACCTCGTCTCCGATCCGCAGCGACTCGTGCAGGTCGATGGTGGCCTGCATCGCACGCTTCTGCCGCCGCGAGGCGAAGAACATGAACACCCCCAGGATGGCGAGCATCGGCAGGAAGGTAATCGCTTGGTTCATGACGGCAGAGGTCTTTCCGTAGGTGCTGTGACATCACCAGTGTGCCATTAGGCCCTGGCAGTGCTGGATCATTGACCGATGGAACTGACCGAGGCGTTGCGCACTACCGGGGCCGTTCGCGAATTCACCGACCGGGCCGTCGACGACGGCGTGTTGGCCCGGGTACTCGACAGCGCCCGTTTCGCGCCCAGCGGAGGTAACGCGCAGGCCTGGCGGGTGGTGGTCGTCAAAGACGCCGCGAAACGTCGCCAACTGCGCGATGCTTACCTGCGCGGTTCCCGTGATTACCTGGCGTTGACCGCCGCCGGTTTGCGACCCTGGTCACCGACGAACGACCGCGACGCCGAGGCTCGCGCACTGGCTGCCGAAAACACCGCAGTACCAGGAGATTTCGCAGAGAAGTTTGACGAAGCCCCGGTATTGCTGGCCTTATTCGCCGACTTGTCGAGGTTGGCGGCGATCGACCGCGACGCGGACCGGTACACATTCGCCGGCGGCGCGTCCATTTACCCGTTCGCGTGGAACCTCCTGCTGTCAGCCCGAAACGAAGGTTTGGGCGGCGTCATCACGACCATCGCGATCCGTGCGGAGCAACAAGTGAAAGCTGTTCTGGGAGCCCCTGACCCGCTGGTGCTGGCAGCGATCATCGCGCTGGGGTATCCGGTCAGACAACCACGCCGACTTCGCCGCGAACCGGTCAGCTCCTTTGTTACGGTCGATTCGATCGACGGTCCGGCATTCGGGGTTTAGACCCGGCCGGAATGTGGCAAACGAATTTGTCGCTTTCCAGTGTGTTTGCACGCTGGCTATCGAGGAGGTCCGAATGAGAAACCTGATCGGCCGACTTTCCGGTGCCGTGGTGCTCGCGGCGGCGGCCGTGGCGTTCGCGACGCCGGCCACGAGCTGGGCCGACCCGCCGGGCTGCCAGCCTGGCGAGTATTGGGACGGGTTCAGCAATATCTGTCGACCCGTCGGTCAGGGCCCGGCGCTCAACTGTCCCCCGGGTCAGTGGTGGGACCCGAATGGCAACGTCTGCCGCGACTTGGGGCACACGGCGGCCGGCTGATTTCAGCGTCGTCGCCGGGCTACGCTTTTGGCGTGTCCGCCGTCGAACAGAGCCGCCACCTCGCCACCGAAATTCCCGGTCCGGCATCGCTCGAGCTGACCAAACGCCGCGCCGCGGCGGTGTCAGCCGGCGTGGGCATGACCATGCCGGTGTTCGCCGCCCGTGCGGCGGGCGGAATCGTCGAGGACGTCGACGGCAACCGGCTGATCGACTTGGGCTCGGGCATCGCGGTTACCACCATCGGCAGCTCGGCGCCGCGTGTCATCGATGCGGTGCGCGCGCAGGTCGCCGACTTCACCCACACCTGCTTCATGGTGACGCCGTACGAGGAGTACGTGGCCGTCGCCGAACAGCTCAACCGGCTCGCCCCGGGCTCGGGCGAGAAGCGCTCAGTGCTGTTCAATTCCGGCTCTGAGGCGGTAGAGAACGCCGTCAAGATCGCCCGCTCCTATACCAAGAAATCTGCGGTCGTGGCGTTCGACCACGCTTACCACGGCCGCACCAACATGACGATGGCGCTGACCGCGAAATCCATGCCGTACAAGAGCGGATTCGGTCCGTTCGCGCCGGAGATCTACCGGGCGCCGTTGTCCTACCCGTTCCGTGACGGGCTGATCGACAAGGAGATGGCCACCGACGGCGAGCTGGCGGCCCGGCGCGCCATCGACATCATTTCCAAGCAAGTGGGCGCCGACAACCTGGCCGCGGTCATCATCGAACCCATCCAGGGCGAAGGCGGCTTCATCGTCCCGGCCGAGGGATTCCTTCCCGCGCTGCTGGACTGGTGCCGGGACAACAACGTGGTCTTCATCGCCGACGAAGTGCAGAGCGGGATCGCCCGAACCGGGGCCATGTTCGCCTGCGAACACGAGGGCATCGAGCCCGACCTGATCTGCATCGCCAAAGGCATCGCCGACGGCCTGCCGTTGTCGGCCGTCACGGGTCGCGCCGAGATCATGGACGCCCCGCATCCCGGCGGCATCGGCGGCACCTTTGGTGGTAACCCGTTGGCCTGTGCGGCGGCGCTGGCCACCTTTGCCACCATCGAAGCCGACGGGCTCATCGATCGGGCCCGGCAGATCGAGCGGCTGATGAAGGACCGTCTGCAGGCGCTGCAGGCCGCCGACGAACGCATCGGCGACGTCCGGGGCCGCGGCGCGATGATCGCGGTCGAGTTCGTCAAGCCCCACACCGCCGAACCCGATGCCTCGTTGACCAACGCGCTGGCCACCGCGGCCCATGCCGCCGGCGTAATCGTTTTGACGGCAGGCACATACGGCAACGTCGTGCGCTTGCTGCCGCCGCTGACGATCAGCGACGAGTTGCTCACCGAAGGCCTCGACGTGCTGACCGGTCTGCTGGCCGGGCTCTAGCGAGCCTTGGCCTAAGGCTCAATAACCCCAGCTGTCTCAAGAAGTTTGGTATGCATCGATGTGCCCGCCTCGCAGCGACAACACATCGTCACCGGCAACTAGGGTTACGGAATGTGACAACGGCGCGATATCCCGCCGGCGACCACCAGTGGCGAATTTCACGATGCATACCACGCTCAAGAGGAATATCGTTACCTTTGCTAACGTAGTACTCATTACGTGCAGCGTCGCACGATCACATTTCCCAATTCGCAAAGTTGTGAGGTTCTGGCATGTCGAGTGAGATCCAAGTAGACCAAGAACGTCGCGTCGCAGAGTTGGCCGCCAACGACCCGGAATTCGCGGCCGCGCGACCAGATGCAGCCGTGTCCGCCGCCATCGAGGCGGCCGGCACGCGATTCCCCCAGGTGACCAAGGCAGTGCTGGAGGGTTACTCCGACCGGCCCGCGCTGGCCCAGCGCGCGTATGAGCTGGTCCAAGACCCGCAGACCGGGCGGACGTCAGCCAAGCTGATGCCCTGGTTTGACCAAGTCACCTACGGCGAATTGGCCCACCGCGTCGACGAACTGTCCCGCGCGTTGGCCGACGGACTGGTGTCAGCGGGTGACCGGGTCACGGTTCTGGGCTTCACCAGCGTCGACTACGCCACGATCGACATCGCACTCGGTGGCGTCAGCGCCGTGTCGGTCCCGTTGCAGACCAGCGCGGCGATCGCCCAGCTGAAGCCGATCGTCCTGGAGACCGAGCCCGCCCTGTTCGCGGCCAGTGTTGACTACCTCTCGGATGCCGTCGACGTGATCCTCGCTGCCGCCGAGGCGGGTCACACGCCCGGACGGCTGATGGTCTTCGACTACCGCAGCGAGCTCGACGACAACCGCGAGGCGCTGCAGAACGCCCACGAACGGCTGGCCGAGCTATCGCTGACCATCGAGACCCTCAACGAGGTGCGCGAGCGCGGCGCGAAACTGCCCGCGACCCCAACCGTCGAGGCCGCTGAGGACGACCCGCTGGCCTTGCTGATCTACACCTCCGGCAGCACCGGCGCCCCCAAGGGCGCGATGTACCCGCAGAGCAACGTCGCCAAGATGTGGAACCGGTCGACCAGGAACTGGTTCGGGCCCAGTGCCGCCTCCATCACGTTGAACTTCATGCCGATGAGCCACGTCATGGGCCGCGGCACCCTCTACGGCACGCTCGGCAACGGCGGCACCGCCTTCTTCGCCGCCAAGAGCGACCTGTCGACGCTGTTGGAGGACCTGCGCCTGGTGCGGCCCACCGAGCTGAACTTCGTGCCACGCATCTGGGAGATGCTCTACAGCGAATATCAAAGTGAAGTCGGACGACGGACCGCCGAAGGCGCAGATCGTCCGGCTGCAGAGTCGCAGGTGCTGAGCGAGCTACGCAACGAGCTGCTCGGCGGGCGGTTCATCTTCGCGATGACCGGCTCTGCACCGACCTCCCCCGAGCTGCGGAAGTGGGTCGAGTCGCTGCTCGAGATCCATTTGGTGGACGGCTATGGCTCCACCGAGGCCGGAATGGTCTTGTTGGACGGCGAGATTCAGCGTCCGCCGGTCATCGACTACAAGCTGGTCGACGTGCCGGACCTGGGCTACTACGCCACCGACCGGCCGCACCCGCGGGGCGAGCTGCTACTCAAGACGCCCAACATGTTCCCCGGCTACTACAAGCGCCCCGAAACCACCGCGGGCGTGTTCGACGACGACGGCTACTACCGGACCGGCGACGTCTTCGCCGAGATCGCACCCGACCGGCTGGTGTACGTCGACCGGCGCAACAACGTGCTGAAGCTCGCGCAGGGCGAGTTCGTCACCCTGGCCAAGCTGGAAGCCGAGTTCGGCAATAGCCCGCTGATCCACCAGATCTACGTCTACGGCAACAGCGCCCAGCCCTACCTGCTGGCCGTCGTGGTGCCCACCGAAGACGCGGTTGCCGCCCACAGCGCCGGCGCACTCAAGTCGCGCATCGCCGAGTCGCTGCAGACCGTCGCCCGTCGGGCGAACTTGCAGTCCTATGAGGTGCCGCGTGACTTCATCATCGAGACCACGCCGTTCAGCCTGGAGAACGGTCTGCTGACCGGCATCCGCAAGCTGGCGTGGCCGAAGCTCAAGCAGCACTACGGCGAGCGCCTGGAGCAGCTCTACGCCGACTTGGCCGAAGGCCAGGCCAACGAGCTTTCCGAACTACGTCGCAGCGGCGCCGACGCGCCGGTGCTGCAGACCGTCAGCCGGGCCGCCGCGGCGATGCTCGGTGCGGCCAGCTCCGACCTGACACCCGATGCCCATTTCACCGACTTGGGTGGAGACTCGTTGTCCGCGTTGACATTCGGCAACCTGCTGCACGAGATCTTCGATGTCGACGTGCCGGTGGGCGTGATCGTCAGCCCGGCGAACGACCTACAAGCCATCGCCAACTACATCGAGAGTGAGCGACAGGGCACCAAGCGCCCGACGTTCGCCGCGGTGCACGGTCGCGACGCGGTCGAGGTGCATGCCGCCGACCTGACGCTGGATAAGTTCCTCGACGAGGCCACGCTGGCCGCTGCGGCCGACCTGCCGAAGGTTGGCAGCGAGGTGCGGACGGTGTTGCTGACCGGTGCGACCGGATTCCTGGGCCGCTACCTGGCGCTGGAATGGCTGGAGCGGATGGACTTGGTCGACGGCAAAGTCATTGTGCTGGTTCGGGCTAAGTCCAACGAGGACGCACGGGCCCGGCTGGATAAGACCTTCGACAGCGGCGACCCGAATCTGCTCGCGCACTACCAGGAGCTGGCGGCCGACCACCTCCAAGTCATCGCCGGCGACAAGGGCGAGGCCAACCTCGGCCTGGACCCGCAGACCTGGCAGCGGCTGGCCGACACCGTCGACCTGATCGTCGACCCCGCGGCCCTGGTGAACCACGTGCTGCCGTACAGCGAATTGTTCGGCCCCAACGCGCTGGGCACCGCCGAGCTGATCAAGATCGCGCTGACCACGAAGATCAAGCCGTACACCTACGTGTCGACCATCGGTGTGGGCGACCAGATCCAGCCCGGGAAGTTCGTCGAGGATGCCGACATTCGGGAGATCAGCGCCACCCGCCAGATCAACGACGGGTACGCCAACGGCTACGGCAACAGCAAGTGGGCCGGCGAGGTGCTGCTGCGCGAGGCGCACGACCTGTGCGGTCTGCCGGTCGCGGTGTTCCGCTGCGACATGATCCTGGCCGACACCACCTACGCGGGTCAGCTGAACCTGCCGGACATGTTCACCCGGCTGATGCTCAGCCTGGTGGCCACCGGCATCGCGCCCGGCTCGTTCTACGAGCTCGACGCCGACGGGAACCGTCAGCGTGCCCACTACGACGGGCTGCCGGTCGAATTCATCTCCGAGGCCATCTCGAGCCTGGGAGCCCAAGTTGTGGACGGGTACCAGACCTACCACGTGATGAATCCCTACGACGACGGCATCGGCCTCGACGAGTACGTCGACTGGCTGATCGATGCCGGATATTCGGTCCAGCGCGTCGGCGACTACGGGACCTGGCTACAGCGTTTCGAGACGACATTGCGGTCTCTGCCCGATCGGCAGCGCCAGTACTCGCTGTTGCCGTTGCTGCACAACTACCAGAAGCCGCAGACGCCGATCAACGGGTCGATGGCACCGACCGATCGATTCCGCGCCGCCGTGCAAGAGGCGAAAATCGGCTCCGACAAAGACATTCCGCATGTCTCGGAGCCGGTGATCGTTAAATACATCACCAACCTGCAGTTGCTCGAACTGCTGTAGGAGCCTGCTCGAAACAGAAGCCAGGGTCGTGGATCTGTAGGCGGATTCAAGGTTTGCTTGCAACAGTGGTTACTGACGCCGATGACAGTAGCTGGTTGAGGACTTGGGCGGGGCTGTCCCAGTCGAAGCGTTTGCGTGGGCGTTCGTTGAGTTCGGCGGCGACCTCGGCGAGGTAGTCCGCTGAGTGCACGGATAGGTCGGTGCCTTTCGGGAAGTATTGGCGCAAAAGCCCATTGGTGTTTTCGTTGCTACCACGCTGCCAGGGTGAGTGCGGATCGCAGAAGTAAATGTCGATGCCGGCGTCGATACTGATGCGGGCATGGGCGGCCAGTTCTTTGCCTTGATCCCAGGTCAACGTTTTCCACAGAGTGCCAGGAAGGGCCTGGATCGTGGCGATCATGGCCTCGGCGACCACGTCGGCCTCGCGGCTGGCGGGCAGGTGCAGCAACTGGACGAACCCAGTGGAGCGCTCGACCAAGGTGCCGATCTGGGAGGCCTGGTCCTTGCCGATAATCAAATCGCCCTCCCAGTGGCCGGGCACAGCGCGGTCAACAGCCTCGGCGGGACGCTCACAGATGTTGACCATGCCCGGAATGCGGCCACGACCATCACCTGCTTGAGTTCGCCGACGGGGTTTGCGCAACGCGCGTCCAGTGCGCAGGCACTTGGCTAGTTCGCGGCGCAGCTCCCCGCGTCCTTGCACGTAAAGCGCCTTGTAGATGGTCTCGTGTGACACCTGCATCTCCGGGCGGTCGGGATAGGTCTTGGCTAGCTGCCCGGCGATCTGCTCGGGGCTGTACTTCTTGGTCAATAACGCTTGTACCTTGTCACGCAACGCCGGGCAGTGAGCCAGCTTGCCCGCCTTTGGGCGGCCCGCGCGCTCCTCGCTGCGGCGCTGAGCGATCCGCGCCGAGTACCCCGACTTGGCGTCCCAGCCACCGCGATTGGCGCCGAACCGGTGCAAGGCCCGGTAGCGCCCCGTGCGGTTACGAGCAACACCGTTGTTGGCGATCTCCCGCATGATCGTCGACGGTGCCCGACCCAACCGATCGGCGATCGAGCGGATCGACTCACCCTGGGCGGTACCAATCATGATCTGCTCGCGCTCATCAGCCGACAGCCGCGGCCGTTTCTGCCCTTGCGCCTCCTGCATTCGTGGATTCACGCCGCCAAATCTGCGGAACCATTTGCCGCCACAGGTCGCCGACACGCCGACGGCCAAACCGGCATCCTCCGAAGCCCACCCGTCAGCGATCAACTCCCAAAACTGACGCTGCACCGACAACACCTGAGGTTGGCCCGTCATCAACACTCCTACCTACGAAGTGTTGCAACCACCCCCGGAACCCAAGCGCCAGATCGCGGCCCTGACTTCTGCCTCGCCGCCATCCGCGGCCGACCGACCACCCGGTTGGGCGGCCGTCGGATTTAAGTACACTCTTTCCCACCGGCCAACGGCGTCCAAGAGGAAGGCCCTGCCAATGGGTATCGCACTGACCGACGACCATCGCGAACTCGCCGAGGTAGCCCGCGGGTTTCTCAACTCGCAGAAGGCCCGCGCGGCCGCCCGGTCGCTGCTGGATGCGCCCGAGGAAGGCCTGCCGCCGTTCTGGCAAGGCCTCGCCGAACTCGGCTGGCTGGGCCTGCACATCGACGAGGAACACGGCGGTTCGGGATACGGGCTGCCCGAACTCGTCGTCGTCATCGACGAACTCGGTCGTGCGGTGGCGCCTGGACCTTT
>DASXJI010000031.1:0-3677 GCA_036497495.1 Mycobacterium sp. | reverse complement strand
ACATTCATTGGGCCGACAACGGCACGCTGTTGGCGCTGCGGTCGCTGGCCACACCGCGGCCGGACACACCGGTGCTGTGGGTGCTCACCGCACGCACCGGGGCGGGCGGGCCGGCGGTTCGGGAAACCTTGACGGTGCTGCAACGCGCGAATGCCGCATTTGTGCGCGTGCCCGCGATGTCAGCGGACGCGGTCGCCGACATGGTCTGCGACGCCGTCAGGGCGAACGCGGATCAGTCGCTACTGACGCTGGCCGCCAAGGCCCATGGAAACCCATTCCTCGTCAGAGAGCTTGTAGGTGGGCTGGACGAGGAGGGACGTCTCGATGTCAGCGCCGGACGTGCCGTCGCTGTCGGAGACGGGCTACCGCGACGTCTCGGCGCTGATATGCAGCAGCGACTAGATCTGCTCTCCGAGGGCGCGGGCGAGATAGTGCGGGTGGCCGCGGTGCTGCCGGACCGGTTTTCGGCGGCCTTGTTGGCCGCGATGCTGGACCGCCCGCCCGCGTCATTGCTGTCGGTGCTCGGGGAGGCAGTGCGTGCCGATCTGTTCGGCGAAGATGGTGAGCGGCTGAGGTTTCGGCACGACTTGCTGCGGGAGGCCACTCGGCAGTCCATTCCGCAGTCGCTGCAACGGGCGATGGAGCGCCAAGCGGCGTCGGTCATGCTGGGGATGGGCGCGGCGCCGGCCGAAGTGGCCGCCCAGCTGGCGCGCAGCGCCGAGCCGGGGGATCAGGAAGCGATCGATGCTCTACGGAAGGCCGCACAATCAATCAGCCACAACGATGCCCATGCGGCCGCGAACTTGAGCAAGCGCGCATTGGAGCTATTGCCCAACGACGACCCGCAGCACGGGCCACTGGTTGCCGAAACTGTGGAGTTGCTCAACCGGGCCAGCCGTTATAGGGAGGCCGAGGAATTGGCCGTGGCCGCGCTCTCGGAGGCGGCGTCGGCCGAAGAAGAGGCCGAGATCCGGCTGCGCCTACCGACGCTCACCAGACACAGCACCCAGCGGCGGGTGGAGGAGAACCGCCGAGCGCTGCAGTTGCGCGGCATCAGCGATGTCACCCGGGCGCGGCATCTGGCCTGGCTGGCTTACAACCTG
The DNA here is from genome assembly GCA_036497495.1 of Mycobacterium sp. Taxonomy (GTDB): domain Bacteria; phylum Actinomycetota; class Actinomycetes; order Mycobacteriales; family Mycobacteriaceae; genus Mycobacterium. The sequence goes on along the minus strand of DASXJI010000031.1, from coordinate 2,574 downwards.
GCGCTGTACGACCAACGGGGAAATCGACTCCCGGCTGCCGAAGAGGCCGCCGCGGCCGCCGCAGAAACAGGTGACCTCGAGGCCACCATTCTGGCCGATATCACCCGCGCATTGCTCGACGGCGGCGACGGCTATGCCGACCGCGCCCTCGACCGCCTCGAAGAGCATTGCACGCCCGCTCAAAAGAGCGATGCAACCCCAGCCCGCGTTTTGGCCGCACAGCACTGCGCGCTCCTGCTGGCGGCTGTCGGCCGGGTGGAGGACGCGACGGCCCAGATCGCCAGCGGCACAGCGCAATGCCGTCGGGAACGCGACGCGATGGCCGGCAATATATGGGCCACCTTCGGCGGTCTGGTCCACCTGGCTGCGGGCCGGTTGTCTGCGGCACGGGCCGCGGTTGAGTCCCTGCCGCCCCCGCAGTCGACGGGTGCGACCGAGCCAGACATGCTTCGCATGTTGGTTCTGACTGCGGTGGCGGTGCACACCGATGACCGAAACCTGTTGCAGCAGACTGTCAATGATGCGCGCAATGCACACCCTTCCGAAGCATCTCTCTTGGGCCGAACGGCGGCGCATGTGCTTGCACTCGCGGCGTGGCAGCGCGACGACGTCCATGACGCGATCTGCTGGCTCAGCGACGTCACCTTAATCGGGCCACCACTCGCGCCCTCTGCCCTAGATCGGGTGATCTTGAGTGCGCGGGTCGCCTCGGCCGGCGGCGATGCTGGTTTGCGCGCGCGTGTCCTGCAGGCGATTGAGGTGCTCGAGCGTGAGCAGCCCGCGATCCCGTTGCTTGCGGGGGTTGCCGGGTATGCGCGCGGCATCCTCGAACGTGACGCCGCAGCCTTGCTGTCTGCCGCCGAGTCGCTTCAACCGTTATCGCGGCCGCTGCTTTACGCGGCGGCCGCTGAGGACGCCGGTGGTGAACTCGCGCGTACTGATCGCGGTAGCGAGGCGGTGGATCAGCTCAATGCCGCGTTCGATACCTACATGCGCCACGAAGCGGTCGCCGATGCTCGTCGGGTGGGCCGCGCGTTGCGGGGATTAGGGGTGGAACGTCGCATCGTGAGCCAGCCGCGGGCAAAAGTGGGTTGGGACAGCCTCACCGAGTCCGAGCTCAAGGTGGTCAACCTGATCGCCCAAGGCGCGACCAACCGCGACGTAGCGACTCAGCTGCACTTATCCGTTCATACGGTGAAAACCCATGTCCACAACGCGTTCGCCAAGCTGGGCATCACATCCCGCGAACAGCTGGCGCAACCTACGCGCGTAGCTGAGTGATCCACCGCAAATCGGGCGCATGACGTGGGCGGATGCCTAGAATGGGCTCGGACTGCACTGCCGTGGCAGCCCTTTGACTGGTAGACAGGGACACCCCGTGGGGCCTTCGACCGGCTTTTGTGACGTCGGCGGCCGGCGGGACGCGACTCCGCCGATTCGCGGGCGGGCGGCCGAGCTGAAGGTGATCGACGGGTTGGTTGCGGCGGTGGCGGCGGGCCGCGGCGGAGTGCTGGTTATCGAGGGCCCGCCGGGAATCGGTAAGAGTCGGTTGCTGACCGAGGTGATGGTTCTCGCCGACAAGTCCGGGGTGCGAACGTTATTCGGCGAGGCCTTCGAATATCAGCAGGCGGTGCCGTTCTTCTCGTTGTTCATGGCCACGCTGCACGCCAATCCCCCGGTCGGGGACGCCGAGACGCTGCGCCGGCTCGGCGGCTCGGCGGATCTGTCCTACTGGGTGGTGCACGATCTGGCGGATGCGATTCGTGCAGCTGCAGTGCAGGTGCCGGTGGCGATCCTTCTGGAGGATGTTCACTGGGCCGATAACGGCACCTTGTTGGCGTTGCGGTCGCTGACGACCGTGCCGGATATGGCGGTGTTATGGGTGCTGACCGCGCGCACCGGCGCGGGCGGACCGGCGGTGCACGAAACCCTATCAGTGCTGCAACGCGCGGACGCTGCAGTTGTGCGGGTTGGGGCCATGTCGGAGAGCGCGGTGGCCGACATGGTTTGCGACACGGTGCGGGCGAAAGCCGATGTGTCGCTGTTGAATCTGGCCGTCAAGGCGCACGGAAACCCATTCCTCGTGAGCGAGCTCATCGGGGGTTTGGGCGAGGAAGGCCGGCTCAATGTCAGCGGCGGGCGCGCGGTGGTCACCGGGGACGGGCTGCCGCGACGGCTGGGCGCGAGCATGCAGCAGCGACTGGACCTGCTCTCGGCCGGTGCTTCAGAAATGGTGCGGGTGGCTGCGGCGCTGCCCGACCGGTTCTCGGCTGGGCTGTTGGCCGCGATGCTCGACCGCCCGTCGGTGTCGTTGCTGTCGGGGCTCGAGGAGGCGGTGCGCGCGGATCTGCTCGTGGAAGACGGTGAGCGGCTGAGGTTTCGGCACGACTTGTTGCGCGAGGCCACCTGGCAGTCCTTGCCACAGTCTCTGCGGCGCGCCATGGAGCGCCAGTCGGCGTCGGTCATGCTGGGGATGGGCGCGGCGCCGGCCGAGGTGGCCACCCAGCTGGCGCGCAGCGCCGAGCCGGGGGACAAAGAGGCGATCGGCGCGCTGCGCCAAGCCGCGCAATCGGT
>DASXJI010000030.1:0-12901 GCA_036497495.1 Mycobacterium sp. | reverse complement strand
GGCGAACTGGGCGCGGAGTCCTCGGTGACCAAGGTGTTTTGGTCCGAGCTGGACGTAACGGTGCACCAGACCGCACTGGAGATCCGCGGCGCCGACGGTGAACTGGCCAACGCCTGGACGGACGGGTTGCTGTTCGCATTGGGCGGCCCGATCTATGCGGGCACCAACGAGATTCAGCGCAACATCATTGCTGAACGGCTGCTGGGACTGCCCCGGGAGAAGTCCAAATGAGATTCGATCTTGACGAACAGCAGCGCGACTTCGCCGCAAGCATCGACGCGGCGCTGGCGGCTGCCGACCTGCCGGGTGCGGTGCGCGCGTGGGCAGCCGGCGACACCGGGCCGGGCCGCAAGGTCTGGGCGCGGCTGGCCGACCTGGGCGTCACCGCGCTGGCGGTGCCGGAGCGGTTCGACGGCATTGACGCACACCCCGTCGACCTCGTCGTGGCGTTCGAACGGATCGGTCGCTGGTGTGTGCCCGGGCCGGTCACCGAATCCATTGCGGTGGCGCCACTTTTGCTGACCGAGGACGAGCGGTGTGCCGCGCTGGCCACCGGCGAACTGATCGCCACCGTCGCATTCCGGCCGCACGTGCCCCGCGCTGTGGACGCCGACGCGGCCGGACTGGTCCTGGCGGCCGCAGCCGATGGCCGGGTCAGCGAAGCGCACATAGGCGAACGGCATGAGTCCGTCGATCCCAGCCGCCACCTTTTCGACGCGGACGCGGTGTGCGAAGGGTGGCAGGCCGATGTGGCACGCGCGTACGAGTTCGGCGCGCTGGCCACCGCCGCGCAGCTGGTGGGAGCGGGCCAGGCTCTGCTGGACACCGCGGTGGACTACGCCAAGCAGCGCGCCCAGTTTGGCCGGGTCATCGGTTCGTATCAAGCGGTCAAACACAAGCTTGCCGACGTGCATATCGCGCTCGAGTTGGCCCGTCCGCTGGTGTACGGCGCCGCGCTGTCGCTGTCCGATCGGTCGCCCGCCACGGCCCGCGACGTGAGTGCGGCCAAGGCGTGCGCGTCGGATGCCGCATTGCTGGCCGCGCGATCCGCGCTGCAGACTCACGGCGCCATCGGGTTCACCACCGAGCACGATTTGTCGCTGTGGCTGCTCAGGGTGCAGGCGCTGCGATCGGCCTGGGGCGACCCGGCGACGCACCGGCGACGGGTTCTGGAGGCACTGTGAGTCGCGCCGGCGACGATAGACAGGGCAGTGCGATCCGAGAAAGGCCAGAGATGTGGCGCCATGAGTGACGAACGTGTACTGCTGCGCGAAACCGTAGCGGCGCTGGTGTCCAAGCACGCTTCCCCTGCCACGGTTCGCGAGGCGATGGAATCCGAACGTGGCTACGACGAATCATTGTGGCGGCTGCTCTGCGCGCAGGTCGGCGCTGCGGCTCTGGTGGTTCCTGAGGAATTCGGCGGCGCCGGCGGTACTCTCGGTGACGCCGCTGTCGTCCTCGAAGAACTCGGCAAGGGCGTGGTGCCCAGTCCGCTGCTCGGCACCACGTTGGCCGAACTGGCCCTGCTGGCCGCAGACCAGCCCGATCCCGACACGCTGGGTTCGCTGGCCGAGGGCGCTGCGATCGGCGCGGTGGTATTCGACCGCGACTACGTGGTCAACGGCGACGTGGCCGACATCGTCATCGCGGCGCACGACGGCAAGCTGGACCGCTGGACAGAATTCAGTGCCGAGGCGCTGCCTCCCATGGATCCGACCCGCCGACTGGCCCGGCTCAGACCCGAGACCACAGCTCCGCTCGGCACGGATCCCGGTGTGGCCGATGGCGCGGCGATACTGGTGGCTGCCGAACAGATCGGTGCCGCCACCCGGTGCCTGGAACTGACCGTCGACTACACCAAGGAGCGTCAACAGTTCGGCCGGCCGATCGGCAGCTTCCAGGCGCTCAAGCACCGGATGGCCGATCTCTACGTCGCGGTGCAGGCGGCCCGCGCCGTGGTGAACGACGCCGCGGATGCCCCGTCACCGACGTCGGCGGCGCTGGCCCGCTTCGCGGCCACCGAGGCATTCAGCATGGTTGCCGCCGAAGGCATTCAACTGCACGGCGGTATCGCGATCACCTGGGAACACGATATGCAACTGTATTTCAAACGTGCGCACGGTAGTTCGCAATTGCTGGGCCGGGCCCGCGAGCACTTGCGCCGGCTGGAATCCGAAGTGTTCTCGCCCGGCGACGACGCAGTGGGCGCAGGGCGATGAGGTGGGGGTCCCCCCAGGCGCGGAGCGCCGAGGGGGCGTGCCGGGCTGCTCTAACGTTGACCGCATGACCGATCACGTCGCACTGCGCGCCGGGATCCCGCCGTTCTATGTGATGGACGTCTGGCTGTCCGCGGCCGAACGCCAGCGCAGCCACGGCGATCTGGTGAACCTGTCGGCGGGCCAGCCCAGCGCCGGGGCTCCCGAGCCGGTGCGCGCCGCCGCCGCGTCCGCATTGCATCTCAACCAGCTGGGCTACACCGTGGCGCTGGGCATTCCGGAGCTGCGGGCCGGGATCGCCGCGTCGTACCTCGACCGGTACGGCGTCCAGGTCGAGATGGACGACGTAGTGGTGACCACGGGATCGTCCGGAGGCTTTCTGCTGGCGTTCCTGTCCTGCTTCGACGTCGGCGACCGGGTGGCGGTCAGCAGCCCCGGCTATCCGTGTTACCGCAACATCCTGGCCGCACTCGGATGTGAGGTCGTGGTGATCGAATGCGGGCCGGAAACCCGATTTCAGCCCACCGTGCAGATGCTGGCGGAGCTCGACCCGCCCGTGCGGGGTGTTGTGGTCGCGAGCCCGGCCAACCCAACGGGTACCGTCATCCCGCCCGCGGAACTCGCGGCGATCGCCTCCTGGTGTGACGAATCGGGAGTGCGGCTGATCAGCGACGAGGTCTACCACGGACTGGTCTACGACGGCGCCCCGCAGACCAGCTGCGCCTGGAGCACGTCGCGAAATGCATTCGTGGTCAACAGCTTTTCCAAATACTTCGCGATGACAGGGTGGCGGCTGGGCTGGTTGCTGGTGCCGACCGCGTTGCGCCGGGCGGTAGACCGTCTGACCGGGAACTTCACCATCTGCCCACCCGTGCTGTCGCAGCACGCCGCGGTCGCGGCGTTCACCCCGGAAGCCGTCGACGAAGCTAACGGGCATCTGCACCAATACGCCATCAATCGCGCGACGCTGCTCGACGGCTTGCGCGGCCTCGGTATCGACCGGCTGGCACCCACCGACGGCGCGTTCTACGTCTACGCCGACGTCTCGGATTTCACCGATGATTCGATGGCTTTCTGCTCAAAGCTGTTGGCCGACACCGGTGTAGCGATTGCACCCGGTATCGACTTCGATCCTGAGCGCGGCGGCTCCTACGTCCGGCTCTCCTTCGCCGGACCTGCCGGCGACATCGACGAGGCGCTGCGCCGAATGGGCGGCTGGCTGCCGGGTCGTTAGGACGTCGACTCGTCGATTCGGGCTTCGAGCGCCGAGCGTTCGCCGGTGTCCGCCACGTTGATCCCGAACCGGTCGGTCAGCGTGTCGACCACCGCAGCGGCATCCGGCAGCACGATCTTCTCGGTCTTGCCGTCGCGGTGGATGGAGAGATGGCGATCCGAGAGATTGCATCGCCCGTCGGCCGTTACTAGAGAGGCCATCAGGTTGGTGACGAAATGCGACGACGGGTGAGTGGAGGCATACCAACTCGCGACCTTCATATCGATCGGCGGCGCTGTCCTGGTAGAGAATTCGTACAACGACTGCCACTCGTTGCGGATCAGCGCCTCCAGCACCAGAGCACCCCGGCGATCCTGGAGACGATAGGGCTCATGCGTCGTCTGCTGGACGCTGCCGGTCTCCAACCGAAGGGGCGACGTCGGCGTCTGACCGCCGAAACCTACGTCGACCAGCAACAGTTGCGGCGCCGCGGGGAGGGTTACCGCCAGAAGAGTGTGCGTTTGTGACGGTACCGGCGCCCCAGGTTGCATCGTCCAGACCACCCGGGCCGCGAACCGTCGCACCCCGAAGCCGACTGCTTCCAGCACGTGACCCATCAGGCCGTTGTGCTCGTAGCAATAGCCACCGCGGCGCCGGTGAACCAGCTTGTCGACCAACGCCTCTGGGCTCAAGTCGTCGACCGGCACCCCCAGCAGCGGGTCAAGGTTCTCGAAAGGAATCGTTCTGGTGTGCGCCGTCACCAATTCATGCAGGACGTCGAAGGTTGGGGCGACCGCACCGCGGTACCCGATCCGTTCGAAGTACCCGTTCAGATCCAGCGTCATGTGGCCCATTGTGACCAGCGACGGCCGGGTCACACCACGCGGGCCTCCACCAGGCTCAACGGCGATGCGGTCGAGACTAATCGAGTCATCTGAAATCCAGCTTGGCTGAGCAGGTTTCGGTACTCCGCGGCCGTGCGTTCGCGGGCATCCAAGTTCAGCAGCATCTCCAGGTCCGCCCATTTCCCCGGGAAGTCCCGATCGTGGTCGGGGATCACCAGTTCCACCAGCAGGACGGTGGCGTGGCGGCCTGCCGCAGCGCGAACATTGCGCAGGATCTGCACCGCCTTGTCGTCGGGCCAGTCGTGCATGATGTTCTTCAGCACATATGCATCGCCACCGGCCGGAACGCTGTCGAAAAACGATCCCGCTTCGATGCGAACACGGTCCGACACATCTCTCTGGCACAAGATCTTTGGTGCGTCCGACACGACTTCCGGTAAGTCATACAGCACTCCCTGTGAGCGCGGCGTCGCGGCCAGGATACTGGCCAGCAGCGACCCGTGCCCGCCACCGACGTCGACGATCGTGGGGTAGGCACCGAAGTCGTATCCTGCCGCCACGGAAGCATCGGTCAGCTCGGAGATGCTGGCCATGGTTCGGTTGAAGAGATCAGCGTGCAGCGGATCCTCGCCGAAATACTCGAAGCTCTCCTTGCCGTGCAATACCGGGACCACAGATTTTCCGGTGCGAATCGAATCCGCCAGCAGTGTCCAACGTTCGCGTTGCTCGCGTGATCCGTAGAACTGAGCAGCCCACACCATCGACGCCTCCGAGTCCGAACATAGGCTTCGGGCAAGGGAATTCAACTCGTAGCGGGCGTCGCGGCGACGACGGAAGACGCCTCTACCGATCAATGCACGCAGTAGCCGGTGCAGTGCGTTCGAATCCGCGCCGACCTTCGCCGCCAATTCGTCGATCGTCATCGGCCCGTCGGCCAAGGCATCGGCGACACCCAGCTCGGCAGCGACGCTGATCGCCTGCGACACCCAGGTCGCGATGATCATCTCCATCATCGTCGCGGGCGCGGGCATCAACCGCTGGTTGAGTCGATACAAGTGATGGCGCACCCACTCGACGACGCGGGCGGCCGCGGCAGGCGGCACTTTCGCAGTCGTCGACATCACCGCACCTCGGCGAGCGACCCGCGGCTGATCTCGGTCGAGATATCGCGATGACTGACCCAACCGAGGAACCGCGTCAGCGCCCACGTCATCAAGCGGTCCGAGATGAGCGCCGCGGGCCGCAGCAACGACTCGCTGTGCGACACCTGCTGCATCGTCACCCAGGACACCGCTTTGACCTTGCGGCGCCGGGTCTTCTCGTATCTGCGCAGGGCGTAGCTGACATCAACACCTTCGGGTAGGTCTGACAGCGCTTTGCACAGCACCATCGTGTCCAGCAAAGCCTGATTGGTGCCCTGCGCGAGCGTGGGCGGCATCGTGTGCGCGGCATCGCCGAGCAACGTCACCGCACCGGCGCCGGCGCCGGGAATCGGGTGCCGAAAATGCGGAAACGGCGACGGGGCCAGATCGTCGTCGGTCAGAGTTGCGAGGACCTCATCGGCCAGATCGGACCAGCCCGCGAAATGCGACCGGATCATCTCGACCGGTCGTTGCGGCCTGACAAAATCCGGCGACCAGGGCAAGTCGAACCACCACTGCAGAGCAGAACCGCCGGCGGGCCACAGGCCAAGATTCCCGTGCTCGCCGATCATCATCCTGGCGACATGCGGATCGGGAATGCCGGGAAGGGTGACAAGGCCCTGCCAGCTGCACCATCCCGTCGACTTCGCAGCCGGCGCACCGACGACATCGCGGACAACCGAGTGCAGGCCGTCCGCGCCGATCAGCACATCCCCGTCGGCTGAGCTGCCATCCTCGAAGTCGACCCGTACGCCATTACCGTCATTCGCTACCCGCACGGCACGGGAGTTGCAGCGGATGCGATCAGCCGGAAAGCCTGTGAGCAGTCGTTCCAGCAAGATTCGACGCGGCACCATCCGAACCGACGCGCCCAGCCGGTTCACCATCGCGTCGAGGTCCATGGTGGCGAGCGGCCGACCGGTGGATGTCATGACCCGCACGGCCGACAGCGGTTGACCGGCTCCGGTCATGTCGACACCGAGCTGGTCGAGAACCGTTGCGCCGTTGGACCAGATCGTCACAGCGCCGCCGCCGGCGGTCACGTTCGGGCGCTGGTCGAACACGGTGACATCGTGTCCGTCGCGCAGCAACCCGCGGGCAACCGAAATGCCGCTCACGCCCGCGCCGACAACCAGGATCCGGGATTTCAACAGATGCCCACCCTAGTCCTCTGCGTGCCGTTCGTAGTCCCACCGCTCCAGCCAGGCCTGCAGTTTCACCAGGCCGTACCCGACGACGGGGGTGGCGACCCAGAAGTAGACCATCACCAGCGGACTCATCTCAAAACCCTTCTCGGATATTTTTCTTTACCACCTGCTGCTACCACGCGATACTTCGACGAAAAGTTCATCGCGGCGCCTAGCATCCCGTCACGACGGACTTCTTGAATCTGCCGCCCGACGAGCAGCCGGGCGATCGGCAAGACGCTAGTGACCCCTGCTGGCGAGCTTCCAAAACCGCGTCGCCGAGGCGCTGCACGCGAGCTATCCCGATGACGCCGACTGGGTGAACGCCTTCGGCACGGTCAACCGCGGGCGTGACGAGATCGTCGACTATCTCAGGGGCCTGTTCGCCGACGACAACTTCAACCGGGGCGAACCCGAAGGCTCGCCCGAGACAGCTTCCGGGCGCTGGACACCCGAGGTCGTCCTGGTGTCGGCGCACCTGCGGATCAAGGGGCAGGGACTGGTCGGCACCGAAACGACCTACGCGCAATGAGAAACTGGGCCGGTGAGCCTGGTGATCTCCGACCACGAGCGGGCCGCGCTGGCCGCGCTGGCACAGTTCCCGCTGTTTGCCGCGCTGACCGGCCGGCGATCGCGCCGGTTTCCGGCCGGCGGCCGGATCCCGGCTGGGGAGCTGGCCTTCACCAGTCGTCGACCGGTCCAGCCGCTGTCGGAAGTCGAACGGGCCCTTCTTGTTTCGGTGACCGGCGGAGTTACGGGCTGGAATTTTGGGATCACGCACCATCCCGGCTATGCGCCTTCGTTCCCGAACTACTCGGGCAGCGCGACAGGACGGACCTTCCCGTCGGCCGCGGGCTTCCATACCAGCCAGCTGTTTTTCACTGACGACACCGGCACCTACCTGCTGCCCAGCCGCGACGAAAAGCCGCGCGAATTCGACAGCATCGAAGCGTGGATCAGCCACACCGCGAACTCTTACGTGCGGATCTCGGACACTCGCCTCGAACTGCCCCGCGAAGAGCCGTACATGGAGGGCCACAACACCTGGATCGGCAATCACCCGGGCAGCCTGCTGGCCTTCCCGGTAGCCGACCTCGCCGAACACCTGATGGAGAACCTGTGGTTCTTCGCGGCCAACGGCTACCCGATCACCGACGACATCAATGGCCGCAATATCCCGGGCCTGGACGGGTTTTCATCGCTTCCACACGCCGACGACCCGCTCCCGCTGTCCTTCGTCGAGCAGTACACGATCACCGAGGCCAGTGCGGAACTGGCCATCGCCACCAACAACGGGGTGCTGGCCCTGCAGGCGATGGGCCTCGGCGGGTGGACCTACGACGGGCTGGACCGGTTGTCTGTGCTGGGCGGATCCGGCGATCCGCGGGCGCCCGGGCTGGGTTTCGTCGCCGACAACGATGACCGCTGGCCGTTCCCCAATGCCACCGGGCTCCCCGGCTATTTTGAGACGCTCAGCCCGCCGCACGTGCCGTCGATCGCCGCCGGGGTGGAGAAGCTGGTGGCCCGAAAGTTCGATCCCGGCGGGCCATTTCACCCCGACACACCGGGGCCGTGGTCAGATAGCGGGAAGGTACGTGGCTCTGCCCTGCCGCCGGAGGGCATTCAAGAATTGGTGACCGCCGAGGCGTCATACGTCTACGACACCTTCGGCAAGCTCCCCGGCACGATGCCGACCGTTCACATCCTGATGTATCTGCAGGCGCAACATCTCGACACCGATTTCTACGACGAATTATTCGGGCCTGGGGCGTATTTGAGCACTCACGCCGAGCATCACGACCGCTGGCACCGAAGCTAGGCCGTAACTCATCGCGGGTTGTCTTTGCAGCCGACGGGCGCAAAGGAGTCCGGGTTGGCGCTTTCCCAATCCGATCGCCAGGTGGCCCGCGCATGGTTGAGCAGCTCGTCCGGCGCCAGCCATTCGTAAAGCTCGGCGTACGAACGCTGCTCGGTAGGCGAGAGCCGCTTGCGCAGCATCTGCGGGTTGAGCATCGATGGGTCGGAGACCCCCATCGATGCCATGATGCGCATGGCCTGCGCGACGGTGGCGCGCTGGTAGCGGTGTACGCGTTCGCTCTTGTCGGCGACGTCGAGGGCACGCGCCCGATACCGATCCTGGGTCGCGACGCCGACCGGACAGTGGTTGGTGTGGCACCGCTGGGACTGGATGCAGCCCGTCGCCATCATCATCGATCGCGCCGAGTTGGTGTAATCGGCGCCCTGAATAAGGCGTTTGACGATGTCATTTCCGGTGGCGACTTTGCCGCTGGCCCCGATTCGTATCTTGTCCCGCAGTCCCGCGCCCACCAAGGCGTTGTGGACGATCATCAATCCGTCGGTGAGCGGAAGGCCGACGTGGTCTTCGTATTCCAGTGGCGCCGCGGCGGTTCCGCCCTCGGCGCCGTCGACGATGATGAAGTCAGGTGTGATGCCCTCCGCCAGCATGGCCTTGCACATCGCCAGCACGTCGACCCGGGAACCGACACACAGCTTGAAGCCCACCGGTTTTCCGCCGGCCAATTCTCGCAGCCGCGCGATGAACGTGATCAGTTGACGCGGCGTGTGAAACGTCGAATGCGCCGCCGGGCTGACGCACTTCTCGCCGATCGGTACGCCTCGATATTTAGCAATCTCAGCGCTGACTTTCGCGGCGGGAAGTACGCCGCCGATGCCGGGCTTGGCGCCTTGGCTCAACTTGAGCGATACGCACTTGACCAGATCGTGAGCTGCCTTGTCCGCGAACTGATCCGGATCGAAAGCTCCGTCTTCGGTGCGGGCGCCGAAGTAGCCGGAGCCGAGCTCCCAGATCACGTCCGCGCCGCCGAGGTGATAAGGGGTCAGGCCTCCTTCGCCGGTGTCGTGAGCGAACCCGCCCTTGCGGGCGCCATTGTTGAGTGCGCGCAGGGCGTTGCCCGACAATGCGCCAAAGCTCATCCCCGACACGTTCATCAGTGCCATCTCATACGGCCGCGCGCAGTCAGGCCCACCGATTGACACCCGGTACGGATCGCTGGGTGGTTCGACCGGGGCCGTCGAATGCACCAGGTACTCGTAGCCAGGCTCGTCGATGTCGCGTTCGGTCCCATACGCCTGCTCGGCGGCGGTGCCCTTGGCCCGCTCGTAGATCAGCGAGCGGACGTCGCGGTCGAAGGGGCGGCCGTCGAAGTTGGGTTCGATGAAGTATTGCTGGATTTCGGGGCGCAGCGCCTCCAGTAAAAACCGCATATGGCCCAGCACTGGATAGTTGCGCAACACCGAGTGCCTGCGCTGGACGAGATCATAAATGCCGACGGCCGCGCCTGCCGCGACCACCACAGCGGGAATCCACCAGCCCCACGGGCCCACCGCGGCCAGCCACAGCAGTGCCGCCGCCAGCGCCGTCAGGAATGCGACACAACCAAACCGGATCAATGCATCCCGCCTTCCGCGACAAAATGGTCATCGCGAGCGTAGCGTCAACGCGAAATGGCAGGCTGGCAGTCAGACACATCAGTACTGGACTCGAAGCCGCCGATGAGCCAGACCTTGTTCCCATCCGGGTCGCTCAGCGCCGACACCCGCACACCTTTGTTCGCCTCAACAACCTCGCCGGGCTCAAGACCACGTTGTTTCAGCTCATCCACCCGGAACCACCTGCCACTCCACGAGGTTGGGCATCGGGTTGTTATCCGCCGCGCGTCCGAACAGCGTCCTTCGATAGGACTCAAAGGACGGACCTGTCAGAGTGGCCAAACTCATCGCGGACGAACCGCCTGCGTGCTCGCACCACCAGACGGCAAGTCAGCTGGCGTCGCCGGGCAGCGGGCTCAGTTGCGTCAGCCGCACGCTGTTGCCGGACGGGTCGCGGAACCCGGTGTCGATGCCGTATGGCATCTCATGCGGCGCTTCGGTGAACTCCACACCGCGAGCTTTGAGCTGCTCGTATGTGTTCTGGCAGTTGTCGGTGGTGAGGAACACCGTGCTGGCGAAGCCCTTTGCGACGACGTCCATGACCTGTGTCCGGGTGGCTTCATCCATCACGGGCGGGCCGGGGACTGCCATCAGCACGAGCGACACCTCCTCTTGGCCGGGCGGCCCCACTGTCAGCCACCGGAAGTCCAGCTCGGGCAGCGTGACGTCCTGGCGGACCTCCATGCCCACCTTCTCGGTCCAGTACTTCAATGCGACTTCTTGGTCATGCACCCACACGTGGGCGCTGGCGATTTTCAACATGGGACCGAGGCTACGGTCGGCCGCCCTCGCTCGTCTTCTCCCCATGTGCTGTCTTGACGCGGCTGTCCGGCACCGGCCGGGTGTCGCGCTGCAGAATGCAGCCCGGCACCCGGGCGTGCACAGCGGCAGGCGGCATGCTTGCCCGGTATGCGGCCGGCGGCTTACCGAACACTCGCGCGAAGCTGGTCGTGAACGACCCGGTGCTCTGCAGCCCGACCATCACACAGATCTCGGCCACCGGGCGATCGGTGTAGCGCAGCAACGCCGCCGCCCGCTCCAGCCGCCGGCTCTGTAGGTACGCGTGCGGCGACTCACCGAAGGTCTTGGTGAACATTCGGCTGAAATGCGCGCGCGACAACCCCGCCACCGCAGCCAGATCCTCGACGGTGATTGCCTCCGCGTAGCGCGCGTCAACGAAATCTCTGGCCCTCAGCAGGTAACGGGCGGCACGGACCTGCGGCATGAAATCAGTATTGCCCAAGGCCGAATCGGCCGCTCGTGGGGTGAGACGAGGCCCGCGCCGCCAAGAGTCGGGACGAACGGGTCAGAGCCAGGTGTCCTGGGTGGTCGTGGTGAGGAATGCTTCCAAGTCGTCACGCCACTGCGCGGGCGTGGTTTTGTCCGGCTCGATGCCGGTGTAGTCGCCGCGATAGAACAGCAGGGGCCGCGGCTTGATTTTCGGCACTTCGGACAGCGACTTCACCGCGCCGAACACCACGAAGTGATCGCCACCGTCGTGCACCGAGGCCACCGTGCAGTCGATGTAGGCCAGCGACCCGTCGATGATCGGCGAACCGAGTTCCGAAGGCGCCCAGTCAATGCCGGCGAATTTGTCCGGTTCCTTCGAGCCGAAGCGGGCCGAGACGTGCTGCTGGCTCTCTGTCAACACGTTGACGCAGAAATTCCCGCTGGACTCGATCGCCTTCCATGACCGCGACACCTTGGTCGGGCAGAACAGCACCAGCGGAGGGTCCAGTGACAGCGCTGCAAAGGATTGGCAGGCGAAACCGACCGGCACGTCATCGTGCACGGTGGTGATGATCGTGATTCCGGTGCAGAACTGACCCAGCACACTGCGGAAGGCGCGGGCGTCGATCTGCTCGGACATTACTTGAAGCCGACGCTGAAGTCGTGCCCCCAGAGGCTGATCGCGGTGCTCTCCCGGGCAACCCAGTCGACGTCGTCGACTTTTCTTCCCTCGCAGCCGAATTCGATGTCGAATCCGCCGGGTGTCTTCATGTAGAACGACAGCATCAGGTCGTTGACGTGGCGGCCCAGGGTGGCCGACATCGGCACCTTGCGCCGTAGCGCCCGGTCCAGGCATAGCCCCACGTCGTCGGCTTCTTGCACCTCGAGCATCAGGTGCACGATGCCGCTAGGGGTCTGCCCCGGCATGAAGGCCAGACTGTGGTGACGGGGGTTGCAGCCCAGGAACCGCAGCCAGGCCGGCGGGCCGTCGGCGGGTCGGCCAACCACCTGCGGCGGCAGTCGCATCGAGTCACGCAGCTTGAAGTCCAGCACGTCGCGGTAGAAGTGCAGCGTCTCGACGTCGTCGCGCGTGGTCAGCACCACGTGCCCCAGGCCCTGCTCGCCGGTGACGAACTTGTGGCCATACGGGCTGACGACCCGGCGGTGTTCGAGCGCGGCGCCGTGAAAGACCTCCAAGCCATTGCCCGAGGGATCGGAGAATTTGAGCATCTCATCGACCCGACGGTCGGCCAGCTCAGCTGCGGTGGCCTCCTTGTAGGGCGTGCCCTCAACATCAAGCCGGTTTCGGATCTCTTGCAGGCCTTCGGCATTCGCGCATTCCCAGCCAGCCTCGGAGAGCCGGTCATGCTCGCCCGGCACGATCACCAGGCGGGCGGGAAAGTCGTCCATCCGCAGATAGAGCGCCCCCTCGGTGCTGCCCTTGCCTTCGACCATGCCGAGGACCTTCAGGCCGTAGTCGCGCCAAGCTTGCATGTCGGTGGCTTCGATGCGCAGGTAGCCAAGTGAACGGATGCTCATCACGCACCTCCTAGGAAGTCGATGGTCAGCTTGTTGAATTCGTCGAACTTCTCCACCT
>DASXJI010000029.1:0-2203 GCA_036497495.1 Mycobacterium sp. | reverse complement strand
AGCACGTCCACGATGAGATTGATGGCCAGGAAGAGGGTGGCGATGAGCAGCACGGCGCCCTGGATCACCGGATAGTCGCGGGCGGCAACGGCGTTGTAGACCAGGCGGCCCAGGCCCGGCCATGCGAACACGACCTCGACGACGATCACGCCGCCCAGGATCGTCGCGAGCTGAATGCCGGTGATCGTCAGGACCGGAACCAGCGCATTGCGAACGGTATGGCGGAAGGTGACGACACGGGGCGGAAGGCCCTTGGATCTAGCGGTCCGTACATAGCCCATCGAAGCGACTTCGAGCACCGCTGACCGCACGTATCGGGTCAGGATCGCCGCAGCCACGAGGCCGACTGTCAGACCAGGCAGGACGATGTGGCGCAGCCAGCCCCCGGGATCGTCGAACAGCGGACGGTAGCCCGACGTCGGCAGCCATCCCAGCGTCGATGCGAACAACGCGATCAACAGGATCGCCATCCAGAAATCGGGAACTGAGACCCCGAACTGACTGGTGATACGTACGACCGCATCAGAGACGCGGCCCTCGTGCAGCGCCGACCAGATGCCGGCAGGCAGCGCGATCAACAACGCGATCACGATGCCCACCAAGCCAAGTGACACGGTCGCAGGCAGGCGCTCGAGCAGTGTGACGGTGACTGGGTCCCCGTTGCGGAAGCTGACGCCGAGGTTTCCCGTCAACGCGGAGCCGATGTAGCCGAAGAACTGCTCGACGATCGGCCGGTCCAGGCCGCTCGCCGACCGCAGCGCGTTGTAGGCCTCCGGTGTGTAGCGGGTGCCGAGGGCGATGCGCACCGGGTCGCCGGGCACGAGCTGAACGAGCGCGAACACCACCACGAGCACACCGATAAGCACGACAAGGGAATAGAGCAGCCGTCGCGCGATGAAGCGCACGATGGGGTGGGTGAACACGGCCATCAGGCGGCACCACCCGATGCCATGCTCGCGGTGCGGAACCGCACGGCCCCGTCGCGGCGAGCCTCGTAGCCCGACAGCCCCGTCGTCCAGGCCTGGATCACCGACGGGTTGTACAAGTAGATGTAGCTCACCTCGTCGGCGATGATCGTGGCCGCCTTCGCGTAGTCGTCGGCGCGCGCGTTCCGGTTGGTTTCTACGCGGCCTGCGTCGAGCAACCGGTCGACCTCGCCGTTTGAGAACTTCTGCGCGTTGCTGGTGCCGTCGGTGTGGTGCTGCGCATAGTAGAAGTCGTCCGGGTCGATGTTGCCGAGCCAGCCCATCATCAGCATGTCGAAGTGACCGTTGTTCTGCTCGTCCAGCCAGGTGGCGAAGTCGACAGTGCGAATGTTCACCGTGATGCCCAGCGGCGCAAGGTTGTCCGCGATGATTTGGGCCGCGGTCACCGTTTCCGGATACTCGCTGGTGACTAACATGTCGAGGCTCTTCGGGGCCGCCCCGGCATCACGCAGCAGGCTCTTCGCCTTGTCGATGTCGTGGCGGTAGGTGTCGTAAGGCGTGTACCACGGGTTGCCTTTCGGTATCGCGAGCTGGTTGCCGACGGCGGTGCCGTAGCTCGTCGCCTGCACGACGGCGGAGCGGTCGATGGCGTAGGCGATCGCTTGCCGCACCCGTACGTCGTTCCAAGGTGGACGCGCCTCGTTGAGCGCGAAGTACCAGTAGTCGTTGCTCGGCGTCACCGCGAGCGTGAGCGAGTCGTCGTCCTTGAGCTGCGCCACCCGCTGCGGGGGAATCGAGTCGGTCCAGTCGATCTCGCCGGCCTGCAGTGCCGACAGTGCGGTCGACGGTTCGGAGATGAACCGGAACGTCACACCCGAAACCCTTGGAGCTCCAGCCCAATAGGCCGGATTGGCCTTCAGCGTGATTGAGTCACCGCTCTTCTGACCCTGGAATGCGAACGGACCCGTTCCGACAGGATGCGTGGCGATCTGTCCGCTTTCCACGTTCTTGCGTTGCACGATCGCCATTCCCTTGAAGCCGCCGAGGGTCGTCAGCAGATTCGGAGTCGGCTGCTTGACCGTGATTCTGACGGTGGCGGGGTCGGCCGCGGCCACGCCGGAAACGGCACTGAACTTGTCGACGTTGGCGAGCTGTTGATCGATGATGCGCCGATAGGAGTAAACGACATCGTCGGCGGTGAACGGGCTCCCGTCGTGAAAGGTGACGCCCCTGCGCAGGTGGAAGGTCCAGACCAGCTGATCGGGGCTGACGTCCCA
>DASXJI010000028.1:0-3818 GCA_036497495.1 Mycobacterium sp. | reverse complement strand
GCGGCCTCAGAGGGCGCCGTTGCGGCGCTGTCCTACTCGAGCGAGAGCATGGATCGCGACTTCGCCAGGGCGAGATCACATCTCACTGGGGACTTTCTCGCTTACTACGACAAATTCACCAAAGAGATCGTCATTCCGACGGTGCAGCAAAAGCACCTCGCACAGACCGCCTCGGTGTTGCGAGCGGCCGTGTCAGAACTGGAGCCGAACTCCGCCGTCGTGCTGGTGTTCCTCAACGAGACCACAACAGGCAAAGACAAGCCGCAACCGCTGATAACCCCAAGCAGCGTGCGAATAACGCTCACGAAGGTCGGCGGTTCGTGGCTGATCTCGAAATTGGATCCGGTCGTATAAGCGCTGCTGTCTTCTCGGTCGAACCCGTACCAGGTCGAACGCGGCGGTGTTATTCTCGTCAGGCGAGAACGCCGCTACCGGTGCCGTCACCGGCTCCGACATAGTCGGATTGAGCGCGTCGAGGAGTAGACGATGCGACCATTTGGGACGGTCGCCACAGCAATGCTGTTGGCTGCCAGTGCGATTGGCATTGCGGGTCCGGCGCCCACGGCCCGGGCCTATACGAAGGAAGAGGTCGCGCTCAACGGGACGTACCGCGTCACGTCGATCGGCAACTGGGCCAAGTACAACGAGCAGTACAATGGCGAGCCGACGACTGTGCAAACCTGGACGCTGAGCTCCACGTGCACGACCTACCTGGAATGCGACGGCACGGCGAAAAGCGACGAGGGCTGGAGCTCCCGGTTATACATGCTTGACGGGACCTCGTGGTACATCAGACATGAAGTGCCGAACTGGGAGCGGTGTCAAGACGGCACCGCGTTCACCGGAAAGCAGACTTTCTCTTTCTATCCCGTTGATCCCGACGGTAGCGGCTTTCTAAAACTCGGGTCGCCGGTAATGGCCGGCAGGAACAAGACGGTGGGCCCGAGCGGCGCCTGCGGGCAGAACCAGTGGCTCACCATTGATATGCCGATGCGGCTAGACAAGATCGGCTGACTGGCAGTCGATCGATCAGCCGTCGTTTATGTCGGAAGCAGGTCTTGCCACTTCTTGGGGGCCGTCGAGCTTGCCAGATCCGACTGCTCGTAGAACTTCCCGTCCGGAGTGAGATAACGACCGGTACGCGGATCGTACGTGGCGACCGCAACCGAGGGGACGGGCTTAGTTGTCTTGCCGCCGAACGAACTTGGGGCCGCCTGCGGCCGGCCTCCGTCGATCACGGCCGGTGGCCTCGGGGGCGCAGGCGGCCGGTGCAGGGCAGGCGGCGGCGCAACGTCGAGTGGCGCTATCGACGGAAAATCCCCCGCTCGAGTCGACATGTTGGCCGCCGACGACGGCGCCGGCGGTGCGGCGGCGCCCATCGTGCCCGGGGGTGGAGTTGCTCCGCGCGGTCCCGCAGGTGTTCCGCGTGGGATGGCCCCCAGCGGCAGCGGTGTTCCCTCGACCGGCCCGAATATTCTCTTGTCGGCGGTGACCCGATCGTCGGGTGGTATGCCCTGGGCAAGCAAGTTGGGATCCACGGGGGACGGGCCGAGCACATGCTGGCGCATCGCCAACGGCATGAACGGCTTGTCGCTGTTGCAGATTTCGACGGTGGGCGCGCGCTTTCCGGGATGACCCATGCACGGATAGTTGCGGGCGCCGCGAACCGCGAGCGGCGAGTCCTGCGGCAGTTTGCAGTACAGCCCGTCTGGCGTGTCGAGGTCGGAGGTGTCTGCGGGGGATCGCCATTGGCTTTGCGGCAAGAAGCCGACCGTGCAAATCGGCGGATCGTCAATGGTGAGCGCGAAGTCGCCTCTGGACTGACCGTCGGGCCAGTTCGTACTGCCCGCCGTCTGCTCGTAGGCAACTGCCGCCGGCAGCAGCACCAGCAGCTGCTCAATCGAGGGGTGGTACGTAACGCCGATCTGCCCGATCGTGGTCAGGTTGGCAAGCAACACCGGCAACGTCGGCTTGATCTGCTGAAAGAGCCGCGACGCCTCGTCCAACGCGCCGGGACCGTTCTCCAACACCGTGCGAACCCGGGAATCATCGTTCGCCAGCACATCCGAAATCCCGGCCAGGCTACGCGCCCACCGCCGGATCGAGTCGGTCGTCTGCGCTTGCGCGTTCAGCAGCGGCTGTGAGTCTTCGGTGAGGGCGCGCGTGCGGTCGACAATGCTGTTGGAGTCGGCGGAGATTCGCGACGCCGAATCGGCCAGCGACCCCAAATCGTATCCGGCCCCGTTGAAGGCCTGGAAGGACTCGTCGAGCAGTTGACCGATCTTGTTTTTGGGAAGGCTCTTGACCAGGGCGTTCACCTGATCGAGCATTGGTCCGACCGCTTGCGGAATCGTGGTGTCATGCATGGCGATAACTGAGCCGTTGTGCAGATACGGCGCCGAATCGGTGCGAGGCCGCAAGTCCACATACTGCTCGCCCACCGCGGAGACGCTCAACACATCGGCTTGCAGGTTGGCCGGGATCTTGGGCGAAGTGCCAAGCGACAGCGTCGCTTTGGCGCCCTTCGCGGTGAGCGACACCGCAGTGACCTTGCCGACCTGCACTCCGCGGTAGGTCACGTTGGAGAACCGATACAGACCACCGGTCGCCGGCAGCTCGAGGGTGACCGTCATCCGACCGATACCGAGCAGGGTCGGCACCTGTACGTAGAACAGGGCCATCGCGATCACGCCGACAATCCCGATGATCGTGAAGATCAGTAGCTGAATCCGGACGAAGCGCGTCAGCATCTACCTGCTCCCCTCCGCCGGCGGAATCCCCTGCGTCGGTGCAACATTCGGACCAACCGGTCCCGGGGCCGGCGGCGCGGCCGCGGGTCCCGGCAATGGACCAAAGCCCGGGGGTACAGCAGCCGGTCCCGGCAGCGGGGCGCTGAATTGGAGGTTCGGCTGAGCAGGTCCGGGCGGCGGAGCTTGGGGACCACCCGGCGGAACGCCAGGCGGCTGCGGCGGGCCGGGTGGCGGCGGCGCCTGCGGACCAGGCGGCGGCCCGTAGCCCCCGTGCAATGGATCACGTGTGTACTGCAGGTACGGCGGATCCCCCGGCGCGGGAATCAACTGTTCGCCGAGTTGTCCCCAGTGCGTCCCGAGGAACAGGCCCGACTTGAGCTTGGGAATAGTCAGGTCCAGTATGACGTGCAGGTTGAAGAAGTCGCCTCGAACGGCGCGGTCGACGAAGTTCTGGGTGAACGGGAAGACCGACAACGAGGCGATCGCCGTGTCAATGTCGGGTCCGACGTCGGCGAGCCCCTTGACGGTAGGCTCCAGATTCTTCAGATTTCTGACCAAGTCGGCCTGAGTGTCGTTGATCAGCCCGGTAGCGGTGTTGCTGAACTTGCGCAGGCCGTCCAAAGCGGCCGTCAGGCGTGGCCGCTCCTGGATCAGCACATCGAGTGCGGGCGGTACTTTACGCAGCGCCTGGGTGAGCACGTCGCGCTGGGCCGCGAAGGTGCCGCCAAGCTGATCCAGTGCCTGGATGGACGCGACGATGTTGTCGCGTTGTTGGTCGAGTGTCCCCACGAACGTGTCGAAGCGATTGATCAAATCGCGAACGGCGCCCCCACGTCCGGCAAGTGCGGCGCTGAAATTGTGGATGATCTCGCCGATCTGGCTCAGTCCGCCACCGTTGACGATCAGCGACAGCGACGACAGAGTTTGCTCGGTCGAGGGATAGGTCGACGATCGACTCAGCGGGATGGTGGCGCCCGGCCGCAGCCGCCCGACACCGGGCTGCCCAAGCGGCGGGTTGAGCTCCAAGTGCATGGACCCCAACAGGCTGGTCTGACCGATGCTGGCTTC
>DASXJI010000027.1:0-3881 GCA_036497495.1 Mycobacterium sp. | reverse complement strand
CACTGGGGTGGTTATAATCCAGTTGTGCGGCAAGGCGTTTGGCGTTGCGCAGCCCCTGCTCGGGGTCGGGGTGACCAAACGCCTTGACTAGTTTGGCGTCCGCCCACGCCTTGTCCTTGTCCGGCAGGTGATCAGCGATGTTATCCGTTAACCGGCCCTCGTCGGGGCGACACGCTCGGTGCATGTGAGGTCCCACCAGCAAGGCATTTGGGCGCTGACACTGGAGGTCGGTGGCTTTTCGCTTGGAGGTGCCGATGGGGCTTCGGGTGGCCGGCGAAGAAGACGTCTTCCTCCTTGCCGGTGATGTCGCCACTGGGCAGCGTGACGACGTTGCGATAGTGAACCGGTTTCTGGCGCACCTGAAGGGCAGGAACTTCGCCCGGGCGACGCGGCGTGCGTACGCGTATGACGTGTTGAACTTCCTGCGATTCCTCGCCGGGCAGGGGGTTGGTCTGGCCGAGGTGAGGCCGACCGACTTGTTCGACTATTTGGACTGGCAGACCCAGCCCAAACGCACTGCGGGTTCGACGGTGGTCCGGTTGTTTGAGCGGCGGGGCGCTGCCCCGGCGACGCAGAACCGGCGCATCGCTGCGCTGCGGGGACTGTTCGAGTTCGCGGTGATCACCGGCGTGGTGATGACCAGCCCGGTGCCGGCGCCGCGGCGCACCAGCGGGCTTCGGGCGCGTCGGGGCCTGCTGGGGCATATCCCGGCTCGTCACCCAAGGCCGGGTGGCCGGCTGGTGCGGGAGCAGCGGCTATTGCCGGAAAGCCTTGAGCTGGCCGAGGTTGAGGCGTTCCTGACCGACCTGGGCACTCACCGCGACCGCGCGATGGTGCTGCTGATGCTGCTCGGCGGACTACGCGCCGCCGAGGTCCGCGGTCTGTTGTTGGCTGAGGTGGACGTCGGCCGCCGGCAGGTGCGGGTGGTCGGCAAGGGCGGTCGGGAACGGGTGGTTCCGGTGGACCGGCCGTTCTTCGCCGAACTCGCCGCCTATCTACGGCTTGAGCGGCTGGCGGATTGCGCGACCGAGCAGTGCTTCGTCGTGTTGCGCGGGCCGACCGCGGGCCAGCCGTTGACCGAGGCGGGGATGCGTCGGATCTTCCGCACTCACCGGGCCCGCTCGGGTGCGGCCCGGGTGCGCCCGCACCGGCTGCGGCACACCTATGGCACGGAGTTGGCCGCGGCCGGGATCGATCTGCTGGTGCTGCGGGATTTGATGGGGCACGCCAGCCCGGAGACAACGGGAAAATACGTGCATCTGTCGGCCGAGACCCTCGCCGCCGAGTACACCGCTGCACGCAAGGCATCGCCGTGGTGAGTGTGGCGGCCAGCGCGCTGGACGCCGCGCCGTTGCGCGGCGCAGCCGAGCTGATCGCCGCCTACGACGCGCACGTCGACACGGTGTCGCTTTGTGCGAGTGTGCGATTCGCGCGGCGTCGCAGCGCCCGCCGCTTCGTGGACCGCTTTCCCGACCCGGCAGTGTGGATGCGCCGGCCCACCGCGGCCCGGCTGATGGACCTGCACCGGCTAAAAGCGTGGCCGTTTGTCTCGTGGTGTTTCATTCAGCGGCACCTGGTCCCGGATGTGGAGTTACTGTTGGCCAAACCAGCCGGGTGCGGGCTGCCGGTCCAGTGGGCCGAACACGAGCCGGACAACTTGGCCGCGGTCGCCGAAGCCGCCGCGGTGCTGGGCTGGAGCAGCAACTGGCAGCGGCAGGTCGGGCTGCTGGCTGCCTCGACGATCTGCCTGCACGTGGGAAAGCGCGTTCGGCAGCTGACCGAGGACGACTTCGCCACCGTGCTCGAACACTTGGATGGATCGGCCGCGCTGTCGGTTTCGGCGCGTTACCACGCCCGCCACCGGCTGTTCGCCTTGCAGCAGGCCTGTTATCAGCTCGGCTGCCTGACTACCCCGCCACGGCAGAGCGGGCCGGTGGCGGTTGAGACACTTGTGCACGCCGCCGGTGTCCGCCAGCCGCTGATCCGCACCGAGGTCCTCCGCTACGTGCAGACGATGACCACCACGCTGCGTCCCTACACAGTGGCCGGGCGAACTAAGGCTTTGCGGGTGTTCTTCGACTACCTCGCCGACCACCACCCTGAGGTGACCCGGCTGGAGGAGATTGAACGGACCCGCCACATTGAGCCCTACCTGGCGTGGGCGCGGACCCGGCCGTGGCGCGGCAAGAACCGTGAGCGCCGCAGCATCGGCGTAGTCGTATTCCACCAAGACGTGGTCGATTTGCGGTGCTTCTTCGAAGACATCGCTGACTGGGGCTGGCCGTCGGCGCCGCCGCGAAGGCTGCTGTTCTACGCCGACATCCCGCGCATCCCCGACGCGTTGCCCCGCGCGCTGACACCAGATGTCGACCGGGCGCTGAGGACCGCCATCGCGAATCTCGATGACGCACTGGTGCGTACCGGTCTGTTGCTGCTACGCGCCACCGGCATGCGCATCGGCGAATTGCTCGACCTGGAACTGGACTGCCTGCTGGACTTCGCCGGTCACGGCACCTGGCTGCGGGTGCCGGTCGGCAAGCTGAATTCCGAACGCATGGTGCCGCTGGACCCCGACACCGTCCAGGTGATCGACGCCTGGATCGCAAAACGGGGCCGCCAGCGTGCGCTGCCCCACCCCCGCGACGGCCGGCTGACTGAGTTCTTGTTCCTCGAACACGGCCGTCGGCCAACGTCATTCCGGCTGCGCAAGGGCCTACTCGACGCGGTCGCCGCCGCCGAACTGCGCGGCCGCGACGGGCACCTGCTGCACGTCACCCCACACCAGCTGCGGCATACCTTCGGCACCAGCCTGATTAACGGCGGTATCGGGTTTCCTGCGCTGATGGCGCTCATGGGCCACGTCACCCCCGAGATGACGCTGCGCTATGCCAAGCTGGCCACGCCGACCATCCGCAGCGCCTACCAGGCGGCCATGGACAAGGTCCGCGCCGGGCAACTGCTCCCACTGACCGCCGTCAACGCCGCGCCGCCGGTACCCGACAAGGTCGCCTGGTTGCACGCCGAGATGCTCAAAACCCGACTCGCGCACGGCTTTTGCGCTCGCCCCAAAGCCGCCGGCCCGTGCCCCTACGCCAACATCTGCGAACAGTGCGACTTCTTCGTCCCCGACCCAGCGGGCACCACGACGATCAGCGCGCAACTCGACGACATCCGCGCCCTGCAGGCCGATGCTCAAGCCCGCGGCTGGGACGACGAAGCCGCCCGGCACCAGCGAGTCGCAGCCAGCCTCGATCAACACCTCAAACAACTACGCCGCGACCAATCGACCGATCTGCCTTCTTGACCCCGGCCGCGAGGGCCGGTTAATCGATATCTTGTGGAACCAGCAACGCTGCTCGCGGGTCTCCGGGAACACCTCGCGCAGCGCGCTCCAGAATCCGAGCGCCCCGTCCCCGGCGGCCAGCACCGGGGCGCGCATGCCGCGGCGGCGGCAATCACGCAACAGATCGGCCCACGACTCGGCGGCCTCGCGGTAACCGTCGGTGAGCGCTACCAGCTCCTTGCGACCGTCGGAGCGCACCCCGATCATCACCAGCAGGCACAGCTTCTGGTCGTCCAGGCGCACGTTGACATGGATGCCGTCAGCCCACAGGTACACGAAGTCCACACCCGAGAGGTCCCGCTCGGCGAACGCCTGCTGCTCGGCCTTCCACGTCTCGGTGAGCTTGGTGATCGTCGAGGCGGACAGCCCCTTCGCGCTGCCCAGAAACTGCCCGAGCGCGGGCACGAAATCTCCCGACGAGAGCCCGTGCAGGTACAGCAGCGGCAACACCTCGCCGATCTTCGGGGTCTTGCGCGCCCACGGCGGCAAGATCGACGACGAGAACCGCTGCCGCTCACCGGTATCCGGATCGACACGC
>DASXJI010000026.1:0-5291 GCA_036497495.1 Mycobacterium sp. | reverse complement strand
CTGGTGTTCCGGCACCGGGTCCGCAAAGACCGGTTGATCAGCAAGTGGTTCCGGATCCTCGACGAATCTGATTTGGTGCCAGACGAATTCAGGCTGTCGGCGGTCAGCTCGTATCGGCAGGTACGCCAGGGCGCGCTGGCGGACTGGAACGAGGCATGGCGGTCCGACCAGTTCGTGCTCGACCCCACGCGGGTCACCCTGTTCATCGGCAAGACCGGCATGAACGGCTACGACTTCCGCGAGAAGATCCTGATGGACCGGTTCGGCATCCAGATCAACAAGACGTCGATCAACAGCGTGCTGCTGATCTTCACCATCGGTGTGACCTGGTCGAGCGTGCACTATCTGCTGGACGTGTTGCGCCGGGTCGCAACCGACTTCGACCACACCGAAGCCGCGGCCAGCCGCGACGACCGCGCCCTGCACCAGCGTCACGTCGAGGAGATCACCGACGACCTGCCGGCGTTGCCGGACTTCAGCGAATTCGACAGCACCTTCAAGCCTGACGACGCCAGCTCGTTCGGCGACATGCGTTCGGCGTTCTACGCGGGCTATGAGGACGCCGATCGCGAGCACGTGATGATCGGGGAGGCGGGTCGTCGACTCGCCGATGGGAAATCTTTGGTGTCAACCGGATTCGTGGTGCCCTATCCGCCGGGCTTTCCGGTTCTGGTGCCCGGTCAGGTGGTCTCCAAGCAGATCCTATATTTCCTGGCCCAACTCGACATCAAAGAAATTCACGGCTACAACCCGGACCTGGGGTTGTCGGTGTTCACCGAGGACGCGCTTAAACGCGTCAACGCCGCACGGTGCTCCGACACCGTCGACATCCACGACGGGCGTAACCGCACTCGCTAGGCGTACTCCCATGGCGTCTTCGGTTAGTGCGACCAATACCCGGCTATCCGTGGACGACTGGGTGTCGCCGTTCGCGCGATGGTCTAACGCAGCGACTTGGCGAACAACAGACTGTCGCGTGGTTCGGGCCCGAGGTTGGGGTAGACCGCGTGACGGGCCAGTCGGCCCTCCAGCAGGAACCCGGCTCGTTGCAGCAGCCGGGTTGATCGCTCGTTGTCGACATTGCAGGTGGCCCAGACGCGGTAGACGTCGGGATCGGCGTCGAGCGCGGCCAACACCATGTCGAGCGCTTCGGACATCAAACCCTTGCCCCACCAACGTCGCCCGATGCAGTAGCCGATTTCGGCGGAGTGCCGGACCGGCCGCCAGCAGCTGATCATCCCGATCAGCTCGTCGCTGTGCTGCAGCACGATCGCCCACGTTCGGTCGTGCTCGCCGACGTTGATTCTCTCGGCGATCACCCGTCGGGTTGCCGCGACGTCGGGATGCGGCGTCCAGAGCAGGTATTTGGTGACCTGGGGGTCGCGGGCGACCCGCTGGAACAGTATGCCGGCGTCGTCGAGCACCGGTAGACGCAGCAGGAGTCGCGGTCCGGCGATGCGTTCGGGGGTGTAGTCGGCCATCTAGAGACCGAGGGCGCGATAGGTGCGGTGGACGAATTTGGGTTGCACCGCTTGGAGTTTCGCCCGCGAGGTGTTGCCCGCGACCGCGGCGGCGGCATCGGCTGACAATGCGGGCAAGTTCTGGATCAGGTAGAGCAGGATCAGGTCGGCCTCCGGATCGGCCTGCCACCAGGTCCCGTAGGCGCCGGGCCAACTGAATGTCCCGAGACCACCCGGGCCGAACAACGGGGCCGATTTCGCCGGATCGGTGACCACCGACAGGTTGAGCCCGAAACCGCGCCCGACCCAGAACGGCGATCCGAGGAAGTTGTGCCGCTTCTGCTCGTCGGTGAGCCGATCGGTGCGCATCAGCCGCACCGATTCCGCTGACAGCACCCGGACACCGTTCACTGTCCCGTCACGCAAAAGCATTTCGACGAACCGCAGGTAGTCGTCGGCGGTTGACCACAGTCCGCCGCCGGCATTGCTGAACGCCGGCGGCACGATGTGGGGCTGGCCCATCACGTCGTGCTGGAGTTCGTCGTTGCCGTCGAGCCGGTACATGGTCGCGGCGCGACGGCGACCCTCCAGCGTCACGTGGAAGCCGGTGTCAATCATGCCCAGCGGCTTCAGGATTCGTTCGTCGAGCACTTGATCG
The DNA here is from genome assembly GCA_036497495.1 of Mycobacterium sp. Taxonomy (GTDB): domain Bacteria; phylum Actinomycetota; class Actinomycetes; order Mycobacteriales; family Mycobacteriaceae; genus Mycobacterium. The sequence continues at coordinate 3,173 of DASXJI010000026.1, read as the reverse complement.
AACGGCTTTCCGTCGATGCGCGAGGCCAGCACGCCGACCACGTCGGTGGAGTGACCGTAGGTCAGTCGTTCACCCGGCTGATGCACCAGCGGTAGCTCGCCGAGCGCGGCCAGCCACGCGTCGGGACCCTGCCCGAAGGGCAGCCGGATGTAGGCCCGGGAGATCGGTCCGGTCACCGAGAATCCGTAGCCCAGCCCACTGGTGTGGGTGAGCAGGTCTTCGACCAGAATCGCCCGTTGAACCGGATGGGTTCGATCCAATGGGCCGCTCGGATCATCCAGCACCCGCAGGTCGGCGAACTCCGGCAGCCAGCGCACGACCGGGTCGCGCAGTGCCACCTTGCCCTCGTCGACCAGGCTCATCACGGCCGCGACGGTGACCGGCTTGGTCATCGACGCGATGCGAAACAGCGTGTCCCGCTGCATCGGTAACTGGGCATCGACGTCCCGGTAGCCGATTTCGTTGACCTGCAGCGTCTTTCCGTGCTGCCACACCATGGTCACAGCGCCGGCGAGCAGACCGGCGTCGCAGGCGTCACGGATGGAGGCCTGGTTGCCGTCGAGATTCATCCGAGTCACGTTAGCCAGTGGCGTCGCGCACGCACGGACCAGGTCCGACGCCGGCAGCTCTAAGGCTGGTTCTGGTCTTGTGGCTGAGAAAACGGACGAAGGTGGCGGCGAGTCTGGTGATCTTGCGGCCCGGCCTCGCCGTCGGCGTGGTTGCCGCGGGCGTAGTCGCCTTCCCATGGGACGCGCTCTCCCGCGGTGGTGTCCGTCATTGCCTGGGCTTGTCCGATCTCGTGACGTGAGCGAAGGAAGAACTCATACTTGCGGCGCAGATCTTCGTCGGACTCGATGGGCCTGAGTTCTGGTGCGAATTCCTCCAGCTCACCTCGGCGCTGCGGCACGATCATGCAGATCGGCTCGTCGATCTCGAATCGCACCGGCATCCACTGGCGGGTGAGTTTCCAGTTCATGCTGAAACCCGAGCTGGCCCAGTCGGTTTCGACGGTGCCCTCAAGCGCTGAAACGGCATCTTTCGGATGGTTCGCCGGCCCGCGAACCAACAGGTCGTAGCCAAGCGGAGTACGAAACAGGATCGGCAGATGCCAGGTCAGAATGCCGTAGCCGAAATTACTTGCAGGCAGAAACTGACCGGCGGCGCGGGTATCCGGCACGATCGTCAGATCCGCCGGGGTGTCGCCACCCGTCCACGTGGCAGTGAACGCACTCGGATTGCGCAACTCCCAGCCACCCTGATTCGCAATGAGCAGCGGCAAACAGCGATTCGCCCAACCTCGGCGCGTCTCTGACATCCAGGTCCGGTTGATCGACGCCGGGCTGATCGGCGGCGCGCGATCTCCGGTGGTGAATCCGATCAGTGGGCGGTCCGGCACGTTCGACTCGTCGCTCATCGGATCCCGGAGTCCCTTTCCCAGAAACCTGGCTCACGTCACGCCGCGGCGGTTGGCGGCCCGTTGGAACTCGGATGAGATTACTAACCGCTGCTGGGTAAGTGCTGTGGCGGGGGTCATGTCGGCTGTTCCCTTCTCCGGGGACTGCTGTGACAGATGTGACGTCCGATGCCGTCTCGACGGCCGGCAGGCGCGGCGCTTGCGCGCCCTATGTCGTTCTCGCAGGCAAGAAATGCTACGCTGCCCGGCAGTCGACATCCTTTAACGATCCGTCCAGAGAGGCGGAGAAGGAGGTCAAGATCTCGCATGAGTGCCACGGGTGACGCCGCTTTCCGCAGCGGACCTAGGGAATTGATGTCGGCGGCCGACGTGGGTCGCACCATTTCCCGCATTGCGCATCAGATCATCGAAAAGACCGCTCTGGATGGTGCCGACGCACCTCGAGTCGTGTTGCTGGGAATCCCAACCCGTGGTGTGACACTGGCCGACCGGCTCGCGGTCAACATCGCGGAATTCTCGGGCGCCGAGGTCGCTCATGGCGCCCTGGACATCACCCTGTACCGCGACGATCTGATGACCAAGCCACCCCGCCCGCTGGAGAACACGTCGATACCTGCCGGCGGCATCGACGGCGCCCTGGTGATCCTGGTCGACGACGTGTTGTTCTCTGGACGGTCGGTGCGCTCGGCACTGGATGCCCTGCGCGACGTCGGCCGACCGCGCGTGGTGCAGCTGGCGGTCCTGGTCGACCGCGGTCACCGCGAGCTACCGCTGCGCGCCGACTATGTCGGCAAGAACGTGCCGACGTCGCGCACCGAGAGCGTGCACGTGCTGCTGGCCGAGCAGGACGGTCGCGACGCCGTGGTCATCGCCCGCGAGGACGGCTCATGAGCAGGCATCTGCTGGCCGCCGGCGACCTGTCCCGCGACCAGGCCATCGCGATCCTCGACGATGCCGACCGCTTCGCGCAGGCCCTGGTCGGTCGCGAAGTCCGCAAGCTGCCGACGCTGCGGGGCCGCACCGTCATCACGATGTTCTACGAGAACTCCACCCGCACCCGGGTATCCTTCGAGGTCGCCGGCAAGTGGATGAGCGCCGACGTGATCAACGTCAGCGCTGCGGGATCGTCTGTGGGCAAAGGCGAATCGCTGCGCGACACCGCGCTGACCCTGCGCGCCGCCGGCGCCGATGCGCTCATCATCCGCCACCCGGCATCCGGCGCCGCGCAACGGCTCGCCGACTGGACGTCCACCGCGAACGGTGGACCGTCGGTGATCAACGCCGGCGACGGCACTCACGAGCACCCGACGCAGGCGTTGCTGGACGCGCTGACCCTCCGGCAGCGGCTCGGCGACATCGAGGGTCGCCGTGTGGTCATCGTCGGCGACATCCTGCACAGCCGGGTCGCCCGGTCCAACGTCATGCTGCTGGCCACCCTCGGCGCCGAGGTGGTGCTGGTCGCGCCGCCCACGCTGCTGCCGGTCGGGGTCGGCGACTGGCCGGTGACGGTGTCCTACGATCTGGACGCCGAGTTGCCGGCCGCCGACGCGGCGCTGATGCTGCGTGTGCAGGCCGAGCGGATGAACGGCGGTTTCTTCCCTTCCGCGCGTGAGTATTCGGTGCGCTACGGGCTGTCCGACCGGCGCCAGGCGATGCTTCCCGGTCATGCGGTCGTGCTGCATCCCGGGCCGATGCTGCGCGGCATGGAAATATCGTCGTCGGTGGCTGATTCCTCGCAATCAGCGGTGCTGCAACAGGT
>DASXJI010000025.1:0-5222 GCA_036497495.1 Mycobacterium sp. | reverse complement strand
GTACACCGCGACTCACGGCTCGTTCCGGACTACACACGGAAATCACGTTATCACCCTAAACTGGCTGGCCGGATGCGCTATGCGGGCGTGCAACATCCGCGTGATGGCGTCCGTATGCGATCTTCTCCGAAGAAGAGAATTTTCTTATCGCCCATGCAAAACTATTTCGGTGCGTTTCATCGTGGTGATGGTGGCTGCGCTGATCGGAGTCGGCGCGTTGATGCCGCCGACGGCTGCCGCAGGGCCGACTGTCTGCGACTACCCGGCCTGTACTCCAGGCATCGCTCCGAACATGGTGCTGGGCGCGCCGTGCGATAACACCACCTACTACGCATTCGGGGTATCCGGCGGTTACGTGCCTGCCACCCAGCCCGGACGGCTGATGTTCTGCGGCTCGCCCAGGCGATACCAGCCGAGATGGTTCCGCTCACCGCCGATGGCCGGCATCAAGGAAGAGAACGCCGACTGCAAGCAATTTTTGAACTACGTCGCGCAGGGGCCCGATGGGCTGTTCCTGATCTGCATCGCCCAGGAGGGCAAATCATTCTGGACCCGCGCGGATACCTAAGTTATTGCGTGACAAAGGGTTGCGCGGACTGCTGAGCTCGGTGCCTACTTGGGCTGGTTCGGCACGCCGGGAAACAACTGACCTGGGGGCTCCGCGGTCACCCAACCCCCGAGCTTGGTGATCAGGTGTGGCGCGAAAACGGCGCCGTAGAGAACGTTTCCGACCACGACGACGGCGATCACGGACAGCACTGACGCTTGAAGTCGAGTCTTCGCCTGCTTGTCCGCCCACATCTCGATGACGTTGCGTCCTTGCGCATCGGTGCGACCCAGCAGATAGGTGAAGACCATCATCTGGATGGCCATCGCCAGCGAGTCGTACAGCGGATACTGGTGGATGGTCCCCTTGCGGATGGCAAGCCCGGGAATCACCCGACCGTAGTAGAAGACGCCGAGCTTGGCGCCCAGGAACCCGTTGAAGAACAGCGCCCAGCAGAAGCCAACCAGCAGGCCGACGATCAATAACGTTGGGGGCGTTCGCCAGCCGAAGCGTACGCTCAGCCATCGCCCGAGCGCCGTGCCTGTTACCGCTGGCAACACGAAGTAGGAGATATAGCCGACCGGAACAAACAACGGGAGTCCGCCCCACGTCATGTTCAGTGGCCACCACGACGGCATGCGGGGGATAGCGGTCGGGAACTGCGCGTACATCGCCCAGTCGTAGGGCGCTTCGATCCAGGAGAACGAGATCGCCGAAATACAGAGCAGCAGCAAGGGATGCACGCGGCCTTGGCGAACGCTCAAATAGATGGCGAGGACGGTGAACGAGATGCCGCCGGCAAGCGCGAAGTCGCTGGCCGCCTCCATCACCGGCGTCATGTGATCACTCGCCGGTCTGGCTCGGGGAACGCCGCGCTTCCGGGTCGAAACGGAGCACCAAGCCGGATATCAGGACGACCAGTCCAATCAGCGTGCCAAGCATGATCAGAGCGCCCACATCGACCACCGTTCTCCGAGACAGCACTGACTCTTTGGATAGTGGATACTATCCTAATTGGATAGCGCATACTATCCTCAATTTGTGCCTCAGCAATCAGCCGCCAAGCGGACTACGGCAGACGTGCCGGCTGCCGCGATGCGCCGACCACGTGGCGAGCCGCGCAGGCTATTGCTGGACGCGGCCCGAACCTTGTTCGCGCGTAAGGATTACCGAAGCACCACGACACGCGAAATCGCCACGGCCGCCGGCGTTACCGAACACCTGCTGTTCCGGTACTTCGGCTCCAAGGCCGCATTGTTTCGCGAAGCGCTTGTTCTGCCGTTCACCAGCTTCGTCGACGAATTCGGTGGGACCTGGCAGTCGGTCAACCATGCGGAAGCCGTCGAAGAGGAACTGACCAGCCATTTCGTCAGTCAGCTCTACGACGTGTTCGTCAAGCACCAAGGTCTGCTGTTGACGCTGATGGCGTCGGAGTCTCTGAGCGAAGAAGAGCTCGCCGAAACAGGGATCGACGACGTCCGGCGGGCGCTGAGGGTGCTCGGCCGAATCAGCGCCGAGGGTATGAACCTACGCGGGATGCTGTCGGAGCACCCTGACCTGCCCGCGCATTCGACAGTGGCCATGATCGCCGGCATGGCTGCGCTGCGGTCAACGTACTTCGGCGCCAAGCCTCCATCGAGACAAGTGATCGTCGACGAACTCGTGCAGGCGATTCTGCACGGCTTCCTGCACCGCAACGACTGACCAGCTCAGCTGCATCGAAGGGATCGACACAGGATGACAGATACCAATACAGTCGAATTGTATTACGACCCATACGATCCCGATATCGACGATAACCCGTACCCCGTGTGGAAGCGGATGCGCGACGAAGCACCGCTGTATTACAACGAAAAATACAACTTTTACGCACTCAGCCGTTACGACGACGTCGCGCGCGAACTGCACAACTGGGAAACTTATCGATCCGGCCGCGGGACCACCGCCGACATTTTGTTCAACAACATCGAAGTGCCGCCGGGCATCCTGCTATTCGAGGATCCACCGCTGCACGATCTGCATCGCCGGCTGCTGTCGCGCGTCTTCACGCCGCGGCGCATGCTCGCCGTCGAATCTTTGGTTCGCGAATTCTGCACCCGCGAATTGGACCCGCTCGTCGGTACCGGGGGTTTCGATTTCATTGCTCACCTCGGCGCGATGATGCCGATGCGGACAATCGGTTACCTGCTCGGCATCCCTGAAGAACATCAAGCGCGCATCCGAGACCGCAACGGCGCATTCATCGACGTCGCCCAGGGACGTAAGCCCGGCGAGGTCAGCCAGAAGATCTTCGAAGAGACCATCGTGATGTTCGCCGAGTTCATCGAATGGCGGGCCGAGCATCCCTCCGACGACCTGATGACCGAGCTGCTCGCGGCCGAGATCGACGAGCCGGACGGAACGCGCCGGCCGCTGTCGCGCACCGAGGTGCTGTCCTACACTGCGATGATCGCCGGCGCCGGTAACGAAACCACCGCCCGGCTCATCGGTTTCATGGGGCAGCTGCTCTCCGACCACCCCGATCAGCGGCGTGAGCTCGCGGCCGATCCGTCCCTGATCCCCGGCGCCGTCGAGGAATCATTGCGCTACGAGCCGCCGTCCCCGGTACAGGCCCGCTACGTCGCCCAAGGTACCGAGCACTACGGCCGCGTCGTCCCGGAGGGGTCGTTCATGTTGCTGCTCAACGCTTCTGCGAACCGCGACGAAAGCCAGTTTCCTGATCCGGACCGCTTCGACATTCATCGTCGCGGCAACCATCTCAGCTTCGGGCAGGGACTGCACTTCTGCCTCGGCTCGGCATTGGCTCGGCTGGAAGCCCGGGTGGCCTTCGAAGAGGTCCTCAAACGCTGGCCGGACTGGGAGGCCGACTACGCCAACGCCCAACGTGCGCACACCGCAAGCGTGCGGGGCTGGGCCCGCCTACCCGTCTTCACCGGATGAGCGTGAGTCCTCAGTGGACCGGTGCCAGCGCCGGCCGCGGGGTAAACGTGAGGTGCAGCTCGCTGAGCCCACGCAGGATGTAGGTCGGCTCGAAGGTGTAGCGCCGCTCGTCGGCCGGCCCATGCTGCGTTTCACTGATCGCGATGTCCGACATCCTGTCCAGGATGCGCTCGATCGAGACCCGGCCCTCGACTCGGGCCAGCGGCGCACCGGGGCAGGAATGCACGCCGCGGGCGAACGCCATGTGTTCGCGGACGTTCTTGCGGTCCAGCTGGAACTCGTGCGGGTTCTCGAAGCGGCGCGGGTCACGATTCGCGGCGCCTGGCAACACCATCACGACCGTGCCGACCGGAATGTCGACGCCGCCAACGGTGGTCGCCTTGCGGGCTAGCCGGGAGTCGCTCTTCACCGGGCTTTCCATGCGCAGCGATTCTTCGATGAAGCCCGGAATGAGGCTGCGGTCCGCACGCAGCTGCTGCTGAACGCCCGGTCGGTCGCCGAGCGCCTGCAGTGCCGCCGAGAGCAGCTTGGCGGTGGTTTCCTGTCCCGCGGCGAAAAGGAAAGTCGCTGAACGACTTACCTCGATCACCTCAGGTGTGGACCCATCCGGATACTTGGCCGTCGCCAACGACGTCAGCACGTCGTCGCGGGGAGTACTGCGCCGATCTTCGATGTAGGAGCAGAACTTGTCATCGAGCCACTCCAGCGGGTTGATGCCCACCGATTCCAGATCGAGCGACCCCACCCGCGCGCCGGGACGGCCGGCGCCCAGCACCGAACGGAACTCCTTGTGATCCTCTTCCGGAACACCGAGCAGGTCGGCGATCACCAACGTCGCAAACGGTTTCGAATACTCCGCGATGAATTCACATTCACCGTTGCCGAGAAACTCGTCGAGCTGGCGATCTGCCAGCTGCCACATGAATTCCTCGTTTTCCTTCAACCGGCTGGGTGTGAGCAACCGGCTCAGGATCGAGCGCGCGCGAGTGTGGTCCGGTGGATCCATCGTGACCATGTGCTCGTTCATCGGGAACTGACTGCGGTGCGCATCGATCAGCGGCGTGAGATCGTCACCTTCGACGTCGAACGGCAACGGCGGAAACGGACCACCAAGCGCGACGATATTGGAAAACGTGTCCGGATCTTTGTAGACCGCGTTGGCCTCTTCCCATCCGGTGACCGCGACGACGTTGTGATGCGGGAGCCGCAGCACGGGGTTTTGACTACGCAGGTAATCGAAGTACGGGTGCGGGTCGGGAACCAGGGACTGGTCGGTGAAGAAGTCGATCGATTCGAAGGTGGTCATCTATGCTCGCCTCCCGAGGCTGGGTTTCAACCGTGGTGGTGTGGGCGGCGGTCCACTACGAGCCCTGTGCCGCCCGGGACTGAGATCGACGAATGTGCAGTAATTGCTGAGCACCTGCTTAGCATGGCGCTAATGTCGTGGTCAAGGCGAGAGTGTGGGCCAACGCTACGATCGGCACGTTCAGTAGGTTCTCGACGGGAGTGTGGAGCCAGGCCATGACGTCGGCGCGCAGGATCGGGGCACCGGACGCCAAGAATCGCAGCGTCCTGCTCGACGCCGCCGAGCATTTGATGCTCGAAGAAGGTTATGCCGCAGTCACTTCGCGCCGGGTGGCGGAAAAGGCGGCGCTCAAACCGCAGCTCGTGCACTACTACTTCCGCACCATGGACGATTTGTTCTTGGCGGCGTTCCGGCGCCGCGCTGAACAGG